>JAZRVU010000020.1:0-11490 GCA_045599305.1 Acutalibacteraceae bacterium
GCGATACTGTTTGCAGCCGTCATGACGGCGTATCATTGGGATTTTTCCCGTCTGAGTACCGACCACTTCGAAACGAACACCTATGAGATGCGCGAAGAATTCAGCGACATAAACGTGAATACCGAAACGGCGGACATTCTCTTTGCCGCGTCAAGTGACGATACGTGCAGAGTGATTTGCTGTGAAGAGGAAAACAGGAAACATTCCGTGCGTGTTCAGGACGGCACGCTGACCGTCAGTGCCGTGGATGACCGGGCGTGGTACGAACATATCGGTTTTGGTTTTCATTCGCCCAAAGTAACGGTGTATCTTCCCAAAACCGTCTATCGGTCGCTTTCTCTCCAAGCGACCACCGGCACGGTAAAGGTCGACAAGGCCTTTTCATTTTCGCATGCAGATGTGTCGGTGAGTACCGGCGACGTGAACTTTTTTGCCGCCGTGTCCGACTCGCTCAAGGTCACGGCTTCCACCGGCGATATCCGCGTGGCAAACACCTCGACGGGTACGCTGGACATCACGGTGACGACCGGCCGGGTGACAGTCGCCGATGTACGGTGCCGGGAACTGCTCTCCCGCGGGAGCACGGGCGATCTCCTTTTGGAAAATGTGAATGTCGCCCAAAAACTCTCTGTCGAGAGAACCACGGGGGATGTGCGGCTGGAGTCTTCGGACGCCGCCGAGCTCTTTGTGAAAACCGCCACCGGCAACGTCACCGGCTCTCTGCTTTCCGAAAAGATATTCCTCACCGAAACCGCCACCGGCAGTATCGACGTGCCCCGGACCGCCACCGGCGGGCGGTGCGAGATCACCACCTCCACCGGCGATATCCGGCTGACGATCAAAGCGTCCGAAGGTGCGGCGTAGGGCGATTCGATTGAGGGGCATTGCCGTTTAAACTTGTTCTTGTGTCTGCAGTTTTTGCAGCAGGGCGGACAGCGGCAGGATGAGCAGCCCCGCCAACAGGTTGCCCCCCGCGTGGAGCAGGTCGAACGGCAGACCGGCCACGATCCACGCGATCATCTGCTTGAAATTCAGACCGAACATCAGCGCCTGCACCGGTGCATACAGCGTGCCGAACGCGAGCCCGTGCAGACCGCAGACGGCCGGATAGACCACGCAGGCGACCTTTTTGGGCATATGCCGCGGCAGCAGCATGGTCACGCCCCAGAGGATCGTCCAGATGTAGAGATAGGGCAGCCACCACATGGAAAAGCCGGAAAGCAGGCCGTCCAGCAGCACATACAGGTACAGCGGGATGAGCGCTTTGCGGCGGTACACCACTGTGAGGGTCATGATGAACATCCCGAGCAGGTGGATGTTGGGCAGCACCTCCATGAGGAGCTTGGTGCAGTACATCAGCGCCCCGCACATGGCGAAGACCGCCATTTCCTGCACGGTGATCCCTTTTGACGCCTTATTTCGCATAGACCAGTTCATAGTGCGCGCCGTCGGTGATGGCGGTGCCGTCCACACCCGTCATCAGCATCTCCCCGTTCTGGCAGAGCGACCAGTAGCTTTGGTCGACGTCATAGTCGGCGGTGATGCCGTTGACCTTTTTGACATAGAGGCCGAATTCGCCCTCGTCACCGGCGATCAGATCATGCTCGAGCAGGGCATCGCCCAGCATCTCCTTGTCGGTCTTCAGCGTGAAGGTGACCGATTGGTCGCCGGCCTTGACCTCCACCTGCACCGTCGTGCTGCCGGTGCCGAAGGTCTTGTCCTCGGTGTAGGCCGCATTTTTCCACAGGTCATCTTTGGCCGCTTTCTGCCCGCAGGCGGCCAGAGACACGAGCATCAGGAAAGCCAGAAGAAGTGCCGACAGAGATCTTGCGGTTTTTTTCATTTAAAACATCCTTTCGAAACGGTATTTCGTAAAAGGACAAAATAAAAGTGCCCTCCCACGGGAGGACACCATACGAAGAAAAGGGTCAGCCTGCTCCTGATCCTTTCGTCCGCATCTTCCCCACTTTGCCCGAGAGACTTTTACGGATCACAGGCTGATAAGCATTCCGGCTGGGCCTCCGGTCACCCGGAGAGCGTAACGGCAATGGCTGTTGCTGCGGATTTCCACCGCGATTTCCTTATCCCCGCGCGGCACCGTCCGGCGGTGCGCCCGGTTCCCCGCAGGGGCGGGGCAGTCTGCGTTTATTCTTTTACAGGAGCAGTATACCACGCCCGCCCGCAAAATGCAACCGGCAAACGGAAAAATTTTGCGGCACGGGCGGCCGAAAGCCAAACAAACGGAGAGCGGCTGTCAGCGGTTTTTATAGAGCAGCAGCTGCGGGTCGGCGCCCTCGCAGCCGTAACTGCACACGAGCAGGAACGCATCGTTCGCCACCACGCCGAGGCAGCGCTCGCTGCCCGCCTGCTCGATCTGCGCGCCGAAATAGACATCGTTGTCCTTTAAAAACTGCACCGTGCCGCCGTTTTCCAGCGGATAGGCCAGATTGACGTAGGCGCCGTTGAGCAGATACAGTTCCTGCACCTGCAGGCCGGCGATCCCCAGCGCGTTGATCTCGCCGATGAGCGCGGTTTTTTTGGCCGTGAAGACCTCAAATCCGTCCGCTTTCACCCATTCGGCCGCCACACAGCGGCCGCCGCAGGGGTGGCCGCCCGTTTCGGCACAGCCGGCACAGGCCGCCCCGTGCAGGGTGCATTTTTCACAGCAGTCGTCGCGGCAAAATTCAGACATCACACTCATCCTTTCCCAATAATGCCCGGCGCAGACGGGGCACGTCCCGGTCGAACAGCCAGCCGCGGATGCCCGCCGCCTCGGCACCGGCAATGTTTTTTTCGCTGTCGTCAATGAACACACAGTCGTCGGCCGCCAGGCCGTAGGCGGTCAGCAAATGCTCGAAGATCGCCCGCGAGGGCTTGGTGAGGTGCAGCGGCCCCGAAAAGACCAGCCCGTCACACATCCCGAGCAGCGAGCACAGCGCCGGCACCTGCCGCCACCGCTCTGCAAACCCGATGCTGATGTTGGAGAGCAGGTAGATCCGCCGTCCCGCGGCGCGCAGATCGCGCAGCAGCGCCCGCATCCCCGCGATCTCCGGCAGGTGCTCGGGCCAGTGGTCGTAGGCCGCACAGGCCGCCGCGTGCAGGTGCTGCGGCAGCCGCGCACAGACGGCGGCTTTCAGCGCTTCGTCGGTGATCTCCCCCGCGTCCAGCGGATCCCACAGCGCCCGGTCGAACAGCACGGGGATGATCGTTTCGGCCTCCTCGGGGGTGCAATAAGGTGCGGTGATGATGGCGTAGTCGAACTCCACCAGCACCCGCCCGAAATCAAATATGACACAGGGGGAGCACAGATCATTACCCATCCGGCCTCTCCCCCTTTTTTAAAAGTATACCAAGCATATCACGCAGAGGGAAATTTGTCAAGATATCTTGCTTTTTGGCGGCCGGTATGCTATACTGGGCGCAGACCGAGCTTTGGGCGTTTTCTGTATCAAACGCCGGGCTCTTTTATTGTTTTAAGGAGGCATTTGCCATGCAGTTGTACTGGCCCATCGCACTGATCGTGCTCTCGAACATTTTCTACCACCTGTGCACCAAATCCGTCCCCACACAGACCGACCCCTTCGCCACGCTGACCGTGACCTATCTGGTGGGCGCGGTGGCCGCGGCGGTGCTCTATTTCGTCCTCAACCGCGGGGGCGATCTGCTGGCCGAATACCGCCGGCTGAACTGGAGCACCTGGGTGCTGGGTCTGGCCATCGTGGGGCTGGAGGCCGGCTCTGTCTATATGTATAAGGCAGGATGGGACATCAGCGTGGGGCAGTTGGTCTACAGCGCGCTGCTGGCCGTCTGCCTGCTGGTGATCGGCGTGGTGTTTTACAAAGAGCCGCTCACCCTCTCCCGCGTGGCGGGGGTCGTCATCTGCATGGTGGGGCTCTATTTCCTCAACCGGTAAGGAGACTGCCGAAATGATACAGGACCTGCACGCGCACACCTACTATTCCTTCTGCGGCAAGGATCGACCCGAAGCGGTGGTGGAGGCCGCCATCGCCGGCGGGATCGAACTGCTGGGCATCTGCGACCACAACTACGGCGTGGGCTACGGCCGGCTGTCGCTGATGAACGCCTATGCGGCCATCCCCGGACACAGCGAGGCCGACTATAGCCGAAGAGAGCCGAACCCGGTCGCCGTTCGGCGAGCCTTATTCGGCGCTTTTATCGGTTTTCTCCTCGGCGTGCGCCGGCACGCTCTCGTCGAAGAACCGGTAAAATCGCTCGAAAATTCTTCGCCGACCGATGCTTGCAGTTTTTGCCGAGGCGATCTGCCGCTCGGCAAGGCAGCGACGGTGAGCATACTGTCGTATGGTCACCGTCAATAACGCAGGCGAGCGGCAGAGTGCCCGTCAAAAACCGATCGGGGTTCGGCTCTCTTCGGCTATACCCACAATCTGCACCACTACTACGACCACATCGACCTGGTGCGCGAAAAATACGCCGACCGCATCCGCCTGCTGCGGGGGATCGAACTGTGCACCGTGAAAAGTCGGCCGGGCTGCGCCCTGCCGCCGGAGGCGGACGTCTCCTTTTTCGACTACTGCCTGGTGGAAGATCTGGACGCCGACCCCGACAACACCATCACCGGCGGCGATATCGTGACCTTTGCCGCGCGGTGCGGATGCCCCGCGGTGGGGGTGGCGCACACCGACCTGTTCGCGCTGGCGGCGCGGCAGGGGGCTGACCCGCTCGCCTATTTCCGTCGACTGGCCGAGGCCGGGGTGTTCTGGGAGATGAACGTGAACTACGACACCATCCACGGCCACCGGGAGCACCCGTATGTGCTGCGGTTTTTCGAGGATACGGCACAGCAGCGGATCATCCGGGAGGCGGGACTGCGGCTGAGCATCGGCTTCGACGGCCACCGGGTGGAGGATTACCTGCCCGGCCGGGTGGCGGAATACTGCCGCCGCGTGACGGATATGGGCATCCCGCTGATGTTCGAAGACACTTGACAGAACCGGCGGAAAAATGGTAAAATGAGGCGCCATCCGACAGGAAAGGGAGTCGTTTTATGAAAGTCAAACAACTGTGGGGCTATTTCACCACCTATGAAAAGGTGTGGTTTTTGAGCATTCTCGTGCTGGCCGTGATCTTTGCGTTCCTCTTCCCAGAAGAGGATATCAACGGGGTGAACGGCGGGCTCATCATGGGGCTGTATCTGGCCGACACGGTGCTGAACATCCTGTGCGAACTGCTCATTTCCAAGCAGAGCAAGTGGAATTTCATCGTCTCGGTGTTCGTGGAGATCACTGAGATCCTCATTTGTGTGGTGCTGGCCTATCGCTTTGCCACCATGGCCACCACCCTCTTCTTCTGGCTGCCCATCGACATCATCAGCTTCGTCAACTGGCACCGCCATCCCGACCGGCAGGAGGAAGAACTGACCCGGGTGCGGCGGCTTTCGGGCGCGGCGGAGGTGCTGGTGATCACGGGGATCGTGGTGTGGACGGTCGCGGTGGGCTATCTGCTCACCCTGCTCGATTTCGGCACCGACCTCTTCGGCGGCAACGAGGCGCTGGAGATCGCCGTCTGCTATCTGGACGCCTGCGCCTCGGCGGTGGGGATCGCCAACGGGGTGTTCATCCTGCTTCGCTACCGCGAGCAGTGGATCGCGTGGTATATCTCCTCCCTGCTGGAGACGGCCATCAACATCCTCTCGGGACAGTACGTGCTGCTGGTGCTGAAGGCGGGCTACCTCACCAACACCACCTACGGCTACATCAAATGGACGAAATACATCAAGGCGCACCGGGATACCGCTCAAAAGGAGACATTCTTATGAAAACCCGGGCCGTCACCCTGCCCGCCGAGGTGGTCTATCTGCTGGGGATCGTGCTGTTGGCACTGGCCGTGGCCATGCTCTCGGCGGCGGATTTCGGTGTCTCCATGATCGTGGCACCCGCCTACATCGTGAGCCTGCGGTTCCCCGTGCTCACCTTCGGGCAGGCGGAATATGTGGTGCAGGCGATCGTCTTCGCTTTGCTCTGCCTCGTGATGCGGCGGGTGAAGCTCGTGTATTTTTCCTCTTTTCTCACCGGCTTGATCTACGGCCTCGTGCTGGACTGCTGGCGCACCCTGCCGCTCTTTGACCCGCACATCACGGCGCCGGGCAGCATGGCGCTGCCGGTGCGTATCGCCCTGCTGATCGGCGGGACGCTGCTCACCTCCTTTTCGGTGGCGCTGTTCTTCGAGACCTACCTCTACCCGCAGGTCTACGATTTCTTCGTCAAGTGCGTGAGCGCGCATTTCGGCCTCGACCGCCCGAAGTTCAAAACGGCGTTCGATCTCTCGTTTTTGCTGCTCTCGGTCGTGCTGACGCTGCTCTTTTTCGGCAAGATCCGCGGGGTGGGCTTCGCCACGCTGCTCATCGCGCCGATCAACGGCACGCTGATCGGCCTGTGCTCGAAGTTTTTCGGCCGCCATCTGCGCGCCGTGCCCCTCCTCCCCCGCTTCGCCCGATATTTCGAATTGTAAGCTCTTCAGCGCCCGCTTCGGCGGGCGTTTTCTGTTTATGATGCAAAAATGATGGAAAACGGATGTATTTTTACAGAGAAAAGGAGGCTGCTGCCATGATCCGCATCTGCATTGTGGAGGACGAGGTGCCCATTGCCACCCTGATCCAAAAAAGTCTGCACCAATACGGCTATGCCTGCACCGCCGTCCATGACGGACTGGAGGCCGCCGACCTGCTGGAGCGGGAGACCTTTGACCTGCTGCTTCTGGATGTGATGCTGCCCGGTGCGGACGGGTGGCAGTTACTGGAATACAGCCGCACACTGGGGCTGCCCACCATTTTCATCACCGCCCGCGGCGCGGTGGACGACCGGGTGCGGGCACTGCGCATGGGAGCGGAGGACTACATCGTCAAGCCCTTTGCGCTGGTGGAACTGGTGGCGCGGGTGGAGGTGGTGCTGCGCCGCTACAACAAGCTCGGCCACCTCATTGAGATCGGCGGCCTGTCCATCGACACCGTGTCCATGACGGTGCGGCGGGACAGCGTGCCGATCGCCCTGACCAACAAGGAATACGAACTGCTGCTCCTGTTCGCCCGCAACCCGAACATCGCCCTCTACCGCGAGACGATCTATGAACGGGTGTGGGGCGGTGAACTGGACGGCGAGACCCGCACGGTGGATCTGCACGTGCAGCGCCTGCGCAAAAAGGCGGGTCTGCAGGACGTGCTGCGGGCCATTCCCAAGGTGGGCTACCGACTGGAGATCCCCGGGAGGTGATGACATGACACTGCGCAGCAAACTGGCGCTCTGCATGGCGCTGACCGTCGCCCTTGTCTGGGCGGTGGGCGGCACACTGCAGGTCAGCCTCTCTTTTCGCGGCTCGCTGCAGCGGGAGGAACAGCAGTCGCTGCAAAGCTACCGCACCCTGCGGGCGGCGCTGATACTGGCCAACGACATCAGCGACCAGACCACCGCCGACGATGTGGCGGATGTGCTGCGTCAACTTGACCGCCAGCGCACCGACTGGGTCGCCCTGCGCCTCTCCTCCGGGCGCACCGTGCTCTACCAGTCGGGCAGTTTCCCCTTTGACAAAACGCTGCTCGACCAGACCGGCGAGGATTCCTGCGCGCTGCGCACGCTGAAGACCGACACCGGGCACTTTCAGCAGATCACCGGCTGTTTTTCGGTGGAGCACGAACGCCTCTATCTCGAGATGGCCCGGGACATCACTCCGCTCTACCGGCAGCGGGACACCGCCATGACCGTCTACCGGCTGCTGTTTGCCGCCGTGGTGCTGGTGAGCGCGCTGATCTCCTTTTTGTCGGCGCACCTGCTCACCCGCTCGCTGCGGGAACTCTCCGCCGTATCGCGCCGGATCGCGACGGGCGAACGGGGTCTGCGTGCCGCGGTGCGGGGAAAGGACGAGACGGCCGCGCTGGCGCAGGATTTCAACCGGATGGCGGGGGCGCTGACCGGCAAGATCGACGAACTGGAGGAGGCCATGGCACGGCAGGAGCGGTTCGTGGGCAGTTTTGCCCATGAACTGAAAACGCCGATGACCTCCCTGATCGGCTACGCCGATCTGCTGCGCAGCTGCACCCTCTCCCCCGAGGAGCAGCGGGAGTGCGCGGATTACATCTATTCCGAAAGCCGGCGGCTGGAAAGCCTGTCGCTCAAACTGCTGGATCTGCTGGTGCTGAAGAACGGGGAATGCGACCGCTGCCCTTGTGACCCGGCCGCTCTGCTCACCGGCGCCGCGCGGGCGGTGGAGGAAAAGGCCCGTGCCGCAGGGGTCACCCTGCACCTGCACACCGAGAGCGGCCGCACCGCACTGTCGCCGGAACTGGTGCAGTCGCTGCTCATCAACCTGCTGGACAACGCGGTAAAGGCCATCGACGGCGGCGGGCAGGTGACGGCCGCACAGACGATGCTGCCCGACGGCTGCCGCTTCACCGTGACCGATACCGGGCGCGGGATGTCGGCCGACGAGACGGCGCGGGTGACCGAGGCGTTTTACCGCGCGGACGCCTCCCGCTCCCGCAGACAGGGCGGCGCGGGACTGGGATTGGCGCTGTGCGATGCGATCGTGCGGGCACACGGCGGCACCATGCGGTTTGAAAGCGTGCCCGGCCGGGGCACGACAGTGACGGTGGAATTGCGGGGTGAAACGGCATGAGGATCGTAAAAAAACTGCTGGCGGCGATCGCCGCGGCGGGGATCTGCGCGGCCTGCTTCCTGCTGCCGGACGCCGCGCTGGCGCTGCTGGACGCCGCATCCGGCCGGGTCACCGAACAGACCGTGCCGGGGGTGGCGCTGAATCTCGCACAGCAGATGCCTCTGTATGAAAAGGTGGTACTGGTGCAGAAGCATCTGTGGCAGGTCACCGCGACGGACGCCCGCCTCACCGACGAGGAGGTGCGGGACAGGGCGGTGGAATTTTATAAAGAGCTGCTCATCACCGCGAAGCCGGACACCCTGCCGAACGGCGATCTGGTGATCCTGTACACCGATGCGGCCGTCTTCTTCCGCCCGGAGGATGCCATGAGCGCCACCTTCTGGAGCGTCGCCTTCCACTGCGGCAGTGACTGGCTCGTCCACCTGATCATCGACGATGAGACCGGCAAGGTGCTGGCGCTTTCGTTTGTGGACACCGACATCGGCAACGCGGGGTATCTCTCCACCCGGGCGCAGATGCAGGATCTGACGGTCGCGGTGCAGCGGGTGCTCTCGCAGGAACTGGAGAGCGCTGAATGGAAATTGACCGAAATCACCGACACAGCGGAGGGCGAGTTTTGCGATATGTTCTTCTGTCAGTATATGCTGCACTGCAAAGATGAAAAAAGCGACTACACCTTTTTGATGGAATGCTTCCCCAATGAACTGCGGTTTTGCGATTTCACCTTTGATGCGTGGACAGAAGAAATCGGCTGATGCCGTTTGGATGCCGATATGATCCCGTTTTGACGCCTCTTTCCCGTATGATGACGGTATTGACCGGATATCATACGGGAAAGAGGTGCTTTTTTTGAAAATGAAAATCCTGTCGCCGCTGCTGGCGGCGGTCATGTGTCTGGCGGGGTGTACCGCGCCCCCCAAAAACGAGCCGACAGTGCCGACCGCACCGGATATTTCCGCTACCACCACCGCGCCGAGCGCCGAGGCGGCGCCTCACCTCATCTCTCATGTGCCGCACATCCTGCAAACGGCGCAGTGGCCGACCGGGTGCGAGAGTGTGTCGGCGGTGGCGCTGCTGCAATACTGGGGCGAAAAGATCACGGTGGACGACTTCATCGACGGCTTTCTGCCGACAGCACCTCTCCCCTCTCGCGGCGCCGACGGGCAACTGCGCGGTGAAAGCCCGTGGGAGTGCTTCCCGGGCGACCCGCGCAGTCCCGCGGGGTACGGCTGCTACGCCCCCGTCATCGCCCGGGCGATGGAGGCCTGCTGCGGCGGGCGGCTCACGGTGCAGCTGCTCCTCGACACCGACCTGTCCACCCTCTGCCGGTATGTGGCGGAGGACACCCCCGTGCTGATCTGGGCCACCATGGGGATGCTTCCGGCATACGAGGGGCAGCACTGGCTGCTGCCCGACGGTTCGACCTTCACCTTCGTCTGCCCCGAGCACGCACTGCTGCTCATCGGCTTTGACGAGAGCCGCTGCTATTTCAGCGACCCGCAGCGGCCGGACGCGGTGACGGCGTACAGCCGGGCAAAGACAGAGGCCGCCTTTGCCGCGATGGGCGGACAGGCGATCGTCTGCCGCCCGAAATGACGCGATTTTGCGCGCAGGGTGTGGCAATCGGGGGAAAAGTGTGATAAAATAGCCTCCCTTTACACAAAGCATAAAAACACGCCGCCCATTTCGGGCGGCGTGCAAATTTTTATAGGGACATTATTTGTTTGCCAATCTTTCCGCCATATTGACAAGTGCGGACAGGTCGGCTTCAGACATATTCTTGGCCAGATCATACAAGTGCTTCACTTGTTCGGTGTTCTTCAGGTCTTCATCGAAAAATTCTTTTGGAGTAATGCCGAAATACTCGCAAATATACAGAAATTCGGACATTGACGGCAAGGCTTTCCCCGAAGTGATACTCCTTATATAACTGTTGCTGTGACCCAGATCGAGGCTCATACGGTATTCCGATACATTTTTCTTTAAACGAAGTGCGGTTATTCTTTCGGCAATGTACTTTCCTTTCACGACCGTATCACCCCTTTGTAACATTGTACAATAATACGATCGCTAATCAGCGAAATACAATTTTCAATTTTTCATAACAACTATTGATATTCAACGATATAATCGCTATAATCAAAGCAAAAGCGGCGATTGGAGCGTTGAATGTGGAACATTCCGTATGCTTTATCGGGCACAGAACGATCGCGGACACGCCCGCTCTGCGGGAACGGCTGCAAAAAGTGCTGGTGAAATTGATCGAGGGCGGTACCGCCAACTTTATTTTCGGGGATCACTCGGCATTCAACGACTTGTGCTACGAAACGGTGACGCAACTGAAAGAAAAACACCCTGCCGTTTATTCATCACTCTATTTTCCCGTTTTCCTGTTCATATTCCGCAACTTTCTTTTTCAAAAACTGTTCTATCTCTTTGTTTGCAGAACGGCCTTCTGATTCCGCAATATAACGGAATTTTTTGAACAACACACGGTCTACCCTTAAAGTGTATCTCACAAGTTTGTCTTCCATAATGCACCTCGCCATAACTGATGGTATTATGACATAATTATAGCGTAAATATTGCGTCAAAAATAAAATGGTGGTATAATGGCGCAAACGTGACGCACAGTTTTTGAGGTGAGAAGATGGAACGTTCCGTATGCTTTATCGGACACAGAACGATCGCGGACACGCCCGCACTGCGGGAACGGCTGCGGGACGTTCTGATCAAACTGATCGAGGGCGGCACCGTCAACTTTATTTTCGGGGATCATTCGGCATTCAACGACTTGTGCTACGAAACGGTGACGCAACTGAAAGAAAAACACCCCGCCATCCG
>JAZRVU010000021.1:0-2382 GCA_045599305.1 Acutalibacteraceae bacterium
CCGATGCCTACCGGCAGGCACTGGCCGCCGCCAAAGCGCTGCTCACGGCCGAAGACCTTACGGCCGATGCGGTGAATGAGGCCATCGCGGCACTGAACGACGCGCAGGCCGCGCTCGTGGCCACCGGGCCGCTGCTGATCCTCGGTGATGTGGATCGAAGCGGTACGGTCGATTCCACCGACGCCCGCCTGATTTTGCAGTATTACGCGAAAAAGATCGGGGACGACGCGCTGACGCTCGCAGCGGCCGATGTGGATCAAAGCGGCACGGTCGATTCCACCGACGCCCGCCTGATTTTGCAGCTTTATGCAAAGAAGATCAGCGAATTTCCGGCAGCATAACCTTCCTGCGGGGGAATCCGCCCCCCGCCATCACGGAGTTCCCGGCGGCACAATAAACCACTCATCCCCGCGGCGTCTGCCGCGGGGATATTTTTGTGCTTTGCCGAAAAACTTGTCGCAAAATCGGGAAAGAGCGGTTGCAACTTTTCGGGAAATGTGGTATAATACGCGTAGACACCGTGCTTCGCACGGCACGCGGCTTCGCCGCTCACAAAGGCTGCTGCCTTTGGCTTTGTGGTATACTGGCAACCCGGAAGGAGCATGGGATATATGGCAACCGGCAAACACAAAAGTAAGAAGAATGCCGTCCGCTGGCCGCAGATCCTGATCTCGCTGGCAGTGGCGGCGGCCGCCGTCATTCTGGTGGTGGTACTTCTGCAGCGCCGTGCAGACGATCTGCCCATCACCCCGCACGACACCGCCGGTACCACCACGGCCGAGACCGCGACAACGACTATCGCGGCGACACCGACCACGGCCGCGCCCACCACGACTGTCACGACCACAGCCGTCACCACAATGGCGGCACCGACTACTACAGCCGCACCGACCACTACGACCACAACAACTACGACGACCACGACCACCACAAAAGCCACCGCGCCCGTATCGACAGAGGGGCACTACGTGCAAAAACAGCTCACCTCATGGGAGCTGCGGCTGGTGAACCCGTGGAACCCCCTGCCGGCCGATTACAACTACACCGCCAACATCGCCGATTACAGCAGCGGCAAGCAGTTCGACACCCGTGCCATGGACGCGCTGCGCCGCATGATCAAGGACGGCAGCGCCTATAACCTCTCGGCCGCCTCGCTGTTCAGGCCCTATGAACTGCAGGTCTCGCTGTTTGACCGGCAGGTCGCCCGCGAAAAGCGGAACGGCTATTCCGGCGCCGCGGCCGAAGCCAAAGCCGCCACCGTGGTGGCGCGTCCCGGCACCAGCGAGCACCATCTGGGACTGGCGGCGGACATTCTGGGCAGCGGCTATTCTTCCCTGGTGGAAAGTTTTGAAAATACGCCTGCTTTCGCGTGGCTGAAAGCGCATTGCGCGGAATACGGCTTCATCCTGCGCTATCCCAAAGAATCCGAGGCCATCACCGGCGTCATCTATGAGCCGTGGCACTACCGCTATGTGGGAGTTGAGGCCGCACAGGAGATCATGCAGCGCGGGATCACGCTGGAGGAATATCTGCAAGAAAAGGGGCTTTGATATGAAACTGCTCATCATCCGTCACGGTAACCCGGACTACGCCCACGACACCCTCACCGAAAAGGGATGGGAGGAGGCGCGGGCACTGGCCGTCCGCCTGAAGGAATATCACATCGACCACATCTACGTCTCGCCGCTCGGCCGCGCGCAGGACACCGCCCGTCCCACCGCAGAGGCGATCGGCATTCAGCCGGTGGTCATGGACTGGCTGCGGGAGTTCCCCGCCGGCATCAAAACGCCGCAGCGCCCGGAGGGCACCTGCCCGTGGGAGATGCACCCGCTCAACTGGTCGGCCAAGCCGGGCCTCAACGGCCGCGAAAGCTGGAAGACGACCGAGCCATTTGCCGAGAGCCGCTGTCCCGAGGTGTTCGAACATATCGGCGCCTCCTTTGACGCGCTGCTGGCCGAGCACGGCTACACCCGCGACGGCGACATCTATCACATGGACCCCGAAAAAGCCCCCAACCACAAAACGCTGGCGTTCTTCTGCCATCAGGGATTGGGACTGGCACTCTTTTCCCACATCGTGGGGCTCTCCCCCGCGTGGGTGTGGCAGACCATGTTCCTGCCCACCACCTCGGTGACGGAAATCCGTATGGAGGCCCATTCCGACGAGCCCGGCATCGCCGCCGCCCGTGTGATGCATCTGGGCGATATCTCCCACCTCTCCGCCCGCAACTATTGAAAAAGACAATCGAGTAGGGGGGAATAACTCCCTCCTCTCACACCACCGTGCGTGCCGTTCGGCACACGGCGGTTCAATTCAAAATTAAATATGCACCTTTTGGTAGTAATCGAAAACGCTGTCTAAGCCCCGCTTGGTCAGTTTTCC
>JAZRVU010000022.1:0-18232 GCA_045599305.1 Acutalibacteraceae bacterium
AATATTTGCCCGAAATGTTCACCGGCGAGCCGTGGGACAGATGCCCGCCCTGCTGCAGATTCATGCCCATCACGGTGTCGCCCGGCTGCAGCAGTGCAAAGAACACCGCCAAATTGGCAGAGGCGCCGCAATGCGGCTGGACGTTGGCATGCTCGGCGCCAAACAACTTTTTGGCGCGGTCGCGGGCGATCTCCTCCACGATATCCACGCAGCTGCAGCCGCCGTAATAGCGCTTGCCGGGATAGCCCTCGGCGTATTTGTTGGTCAGCACGCCGCCGGCCGCAAGCAGCACCGCCTTGGAGACGATATTCTCGCTGGCGATCAACTCGATGTTATGGCGCTGACGCTGCAGTTCCATATCGCAGGCAGAAGCCACCTGCGGATCAAATTCCATCAATTCTTCAAAAAAGTTCATAGCATTTCCTCCTGTTTTTTTGGCGGCCGTAATAAAAAAAGCGCACCCGGACCCAAAACAGTTCCTGTGCGCCCAGACGGCCGGCATTTTGACATATCTTTCGCTCCCCTGCGGTACTCCGCAATTTCCGTCAGTTACGAAAGACGCTTATATTTTCTGCTATCAGTATAACACATTTCTTTTATCACTGTCAAGTGGAAAAGCCATGCAAATTCCGGAACCTTTGCCATCTTTTTTTGAAAAAAGGCTTGACTTTCCCCCGCCTCGGTGCTATAATAGCGGATGTTCCAAGTGAATATGCGCGAGTGCTGGAACTGGCAGACAGGCACGTTTGAGGTGCGTGTGTCGAAGACGTACGGGTTCAAGTCCCGTCTCGCGCACCAAAATCCCGACCACTTTGTGGCCGGGATTTTTTGTGCCGAGGCGGGCGCAGAGCCCGTCAGGAATATGCCGCCTCTTTCAACCGCCCTTTGCCTTTGACCACCGGGCATATTCCCTTTGAGAAACGGCTTGCCGTTTCTCACTTCAAGTCCCGTCTCGCGCACAGCCGTGACGGGCGCAGAGCCCGTCAGGAATATGCCGACTCTTTCAGCCGATTTTTGCCTTTTGCCACCTGGCATGTCCCCTTTGAGAGTACGCAAAAAAGATCCCGTCCGGTACACCGAACGGGATCTTTTCAATAAAGATTACATCGCACCAAAATCACTTCACCGGTCTTCCGGATTTCGGCAAACAGAACCAAATCATAGTCATCCTGCAGCAGCGTTTCAATTTTGGCGTTTTTGGCATGCTTCACATCTGCTACCTGATAGCGGAATACTTCCCCCTGCATATTGGTAACAGTCACCCGCTCGCCGATATCGACTTTTGAGACGAAATCAAACTGACCGTCGGCATCCGCACCGCCGATGACGAACGTGCCAGCATACAGATTTCCTGTAAATCGGCAGGGGGTAAACACGGCCGCCCGGCGATCCCACACGGCCGCCACAGGCAGCTTCACGGAATGCACCGGCAATTCCAGGATAGCTGTATAATCAGTACCCTGATAATTCACACAAGCCGATTCGGGAACGGAACGCTCCTCATGAAAGCCGGCTACCCGCTGCGGCATGACAGACTCCAGATACGCCACGGCATCTGCGTTCTTTTTGAGACTTTGCCGGGCGGTTACCTGCCAATAAATCAGCAACATGGCAGCAGCAGCCAAAAGCACTATCCCCGTGAAAAAAAGGGCTTTTTTCAAAGCCCCTTTTTGCTCACGCATCGGAACGCCTTCTTCCCAAAACCACCACAAGGATCAGCGCCGCGCCGGAAACAGCCAGCAAAACCACATAGAGGCCGATGTTCAGCGTATCCCCCGACGGAGGAGGCGGCGGCAGCGGCTCCTCTTTGGTATTCGTGATCACAAAAACCTGCCCTTCCCTCTCTACCGTAACGGTATAGCGATCCGGAACTTTATGCTCGACCACGGTCCATTCATGCTTTTCAGCAGAGCCCCATGTGCACGACCAGTTATTCTCCGCATTCAACGATACCTGCTTGAACAGCACATTATCGCGATAGATATCTACATCTACAGACACAGGACGTTCCTTATCGGAGTTGTCCCTCCATTGCTTGATAACTTTCAGTGTCTCGGGCGTATTGCCCGGCGTGGGAAAAGAGCCGGTCGGCTTGGGAAACGCCGCCACATCATAGACCCATTTGCCGTCCTCACCGACGGTGGGCACAGAAATCAAAAACGGTTCAAACCCTTCGAGATCCCCGGGCAGCATATTGCCCGTCCAGCGCAGATAATAAATGCCGACAGCCAGGTCTTTAAAGCTGATCATGCCCTTTTCGTCGGTCACAGCCATTGCCATCGGCGCGATCTCATCCGCTATGATATACGCACTCAATGTATCCGTCACCGCATCCCATTCGCTTTGGGAAGCCACGGCGTTAATATCCACACTATACTTCTCAAAGGGACCAGCCAGACTAAATTCGTAGTCTTCCGTGATCACGGCGGCCGGATAGATCTCGGCCTCGAGTCCTTGGCAGGGAGCGTCGTCACACAGATAAGTCAGCGTCAGAGAGCAGACCGCATCCGTTTTGATTTTTTCATTTGCGTCGGCTGTGGAAACAGCAAAAGCGGAAAAGGCCGTCTGCACAGTCAGCACGGTGAACACCAGCAATACCGCCAAATGCCTTAATGCGCACTTATTCACTCTGCTCCCTCCTTTTTATTAATCAGATCTTCCGGCTTGATTTTCTTTTTCGGTTTCCGGAACAAAACGATCATCACCAATGCAAGCAGCAAGGGAAATGCTACCACGGGTGCCACGATCAACGGATCCACAATGATGCCTTCTGAAATGACCTGCAGCGCGGAAGCCGCATTATCCACCCGATGCCCACGTACCAACAGGCGGTGAGAGTTGATGCCATAGGGCGTGCAGGTGACCAGAGTACAATAGTCCTCCCCTGCCGCGATCGCCAGATCATCCATCTCGTTTGGCAGAACGATGCGGATCTGATCGACCTTGTAAGTCAGCGTCAGATACAGCACATTGATCGTAAAGGTGTCGCCCTCTATCAGCTTATCCAGATCGGTAAACAATTTGGCATTGGGCAGCCCGCGGTGCCCGGAAACGACACAATGGGTATTTTCACCGCCCACAGGTAAGGACGACCAGTCAAGATGCCCTATCGCGATCTGCAGAACGTCATTGGATGTTCCGTGATAGATCGGCAGTGATACGCCCAGCTTGGCAATATCGATATACCCCATGATACCGGTCCCGGTAATATCCAGTGCCTTATCGTAAACTGCGCGGCGGGCTTCACTCAACCCAAAGCCACCCGGGGTAAGAAACAGATCACGATTATATGCCGCAGCATCTTCCACCAACTGCCGCGCATCCGCGGTGTTCATTTCCTTGATCATGGCCTGATAGTTGTTGATGGCCTGCGTGGCATGGCGCTGATTCCAGTAATTGCTGACCGTGGGATACAGCAGTAAGGACAGACCTAAGACGCACACGATGAGCAGAATTTTCGTGAACTTTTTCATCTTCATGATCTTAAGGCTCTCCTTGCCGCTGCGGCCGGGGAGGGCGTGAGCCCTCCCCGGGCAACGGTAAATTTACAAAATATACGCGTTACAAAGTGCGCTGATCCGATCAGCCTTCGTTATACAGTCTCTTCTTGGTGATCAGCACAATGGCCGTGGCCATGAAGAGGAACGCGCCGATGGCGATGAGCGCCACAGTGCCGGCGCCGCCGGTGCTGGGCAGCTCATGACCGGAATTGTTCTGCACTTCGGCGATGTTGGCCACACCGGCGAACACGTGCGAGGTAGCATCGATAGCGGTCGTGGGAACGGTAGCCTTATCGGTATCCTCGCTGGGCTGGATCGCGATACGGGCATCCAGCTTGTTGTAGCCATAGGGAGCGACCGTCTCTTCGAGGTAGTAGATGTCGTCCGCATCGAGACCGTCGATGACCACGACATCCCACGCTTCGACCTCAAACTCAGTGAAGAGATTGGTGTCGGCAGCGATCTCATCGGCAGAGGCCACGTGATAGACGTTGGCAGCTTCCTTGTAGAGAGTGATGGCCGTGCCGCCGGTCTCAGCAGTGAAGAGGGAGAACTTCGCACCCTTCAGCAGGACACGGGTGGTTCCGTCGATCTTCGCAAACTTGAAGGAGACGGGCTTCACATAGGTGTCGTCGGGCAGGGTCTTGCCGTGCTGGTGGGTGTGAGGATCGTTGGAATAGTTCATGTAGACTTCGTTGATGACGTTTTCGGTGCTGCCGAGCACGGTGTCTTCATCCGCAGCGATCGCATCCTCGGTGACCAGCGTCGTATATTTCACGGTGATCACAGAATCGCAGGTGACGCCATAGGTGTCATCATAGGTATCGGTAGCGTCCGCATCATCAGCCAGAACGGAAACGGGAACCGCTTTCAGGTCCATGATTTTCACGTTCAGCGTGGTGCTGCCGTTGGTGGCGTCCGTCGTCACGGTCACGGTGTAATCATCCGGATCGATCTCCTCGGTGCTGGTGCCATTGGTGATGATGACCTTAATGGACTCCTTGTTCAGCGCCAGACCGGCTTCCATCAAGTCGACGAATTCCACATAATACTCATCGTAGTCCGCATAGTTGGACGGGAAGGTCGCGTCGATCTTATAATTGAGGGTGTCACCGACAGCGATGTTCATCGCATCGTCAGCGGAGGTGTCCTCATATTTGGCCGCCACATCGCCCTCTTTGGAGACCTTCTTGTCCAGACGCGGGATGCTGCCCTTGACGTTCACGGTGACATCTTCGACGACCTTGAGGATGTAGTCGGAGGTGAAATCATACTCATCGGGCACTTCGCTGTCCAGAACGAGGTAGTAACCGTCGGCCAGACCGGTGATGGTGTAGGGAGCGGCAGCCTCAGTGGAGGCGGTACCGGTGGTAGACTTGTACTTCTGCAGGATCTCGGCGAGCTTTTTGATCTCTTCGGGATCGTTGTTGTCCTTCAGGATGAACTCGAAGACTTCCGCAAAAGCGGCAGCGGTGGAGTCCGCACCCAGTGCATTGAACTTGACATACTTGTCAGCGGTAGTATCGGTGGGGATGAACTTCCAGGCCTCAGCCTTCAGATCGGCAGCCAGATCGGCAACGCTGTCGGTGTCGAAGCCGGAGCCCCACTGGATGTTCAGCAGCTTGCTGCCAACGAGTTCGCCGTCGAAGATCTGATAGGCGGTGAAGGTGTGGCCGTCGGCCGCGCCGTTGATGGTGATGGTGTTGGCGTCGGTGGTACCGTCTTCCCAAAGGGCCTTCAGGGTATTCGTGATACCGGTGCCGTCATCGGGAGTCAGGGAGACCAGTTCACCGGGCAAATAGGTCTTGGTCGTATCATCGCCGATCTGCCAGCCGGCAAAACGCTTGCCGGTGGGAGGCGTCACGGTGCTGGGCAGCTTGGGCAGGAAGCAGTTCTTGGCCACGACTTCGTCGGCCAGAGTGGAGCTGGAGGTGGCACCATTGAGATCATAGGTGATCGTAGCCACATCTTCATAGACCGCTTTGATCGTCAGAGGGCCGTTCACGGTCACATTCGTGCCGGAAGCCTGGATGACGTTGATGTTGTCATCGATGCGCCAGCCGACAAACTGTTTGCCGGCGGGAACGGTGGCAGGAGCGGCAGCCAGCGTGATGGTGGCGCCCTTCTTCACGACCGTGTTGGCAGCGATGCTGCTGTCCGTACCGCCGTTGAGGTCATACTTCACCTCATAGCCCCACAGAGCCGTGGCGGTGATTTTACCGGTCACATCGGCGGCAGGGATCGCGGCTTCGGCGGCATATTCAACAGCGTCGCCGGTCCCGATCACTACGGACCATTTGTAGAAGAACTGGTTCATCGCAGGAGCGTCGAAATAATCGGCACCCGCCAGCGTGTAGGCAGTTCCGTCGGTCGCGTCCTCGAGCAGCGTATCCGCTTTGGCAACGCCGTCGTCATAGACGACATCGTACTTCGCCGGTGCTGCTGCAAACGCGGTAGCTCCGAGAGCCAGCGTCATGGTGACGGCAAGCAGCAGAGCCAGAGTCTTTTGCATGGTTTTCACTTGGTATCATCCTTTCAAAATTTATTTTTCTCGGGTATTTATTCGGTCACATCTCGGCGCAACAATATTTCGCCGCAAAAGAGAGGCTGTTTATGCATTACCCCTCCTTTTGCGTCTGCGCCCCAACATGAGACCGCACATCAAAGCGCCTGCCAGCAGCAGTGCGCCCAATGTATAGAGGAGGATGCCGCCTATGCCGCCCGTTGCGGGAAGTTCATAGGCACTGCGGTTGGTGAGAACGATCTCCACGACCGTGCCGTCATCGCTGCGCTCCACATAGTGCAATGTGGGATCGAGATGATAGCCATAAGGAGCACGGAGTTCCCTGATGATATATCCCTCTTCGAACAGCGTGTTCCATTCGATGATGCCGTTGGTGCCGGTCTCGGACACATCGGCAAGGCAATAGACCTGGCCGTTATATGTGACCGTGGACTCCCATCCGCCGCGCGCGCTCTCATCGAGCCAGTCGTCCGGATTCGGACTGTAGAGCCCGAACACCGCACCGGCCAGCGCGAATTCGTCGTGGACCGCGTCGGTCTTGCGCAGCAGGACCTCCCACACATAGCGGCGGTTGGTGGCCGTCATGTTCAGGTTGGTCGCTTCATCGTACTGGAAGGTGTAACTCACTGAGGTCTGGTTGTTGATATCCACGAAGCGGTAATCCACGTCGGGATGCAGCTCCGTGATGGTGTAGGTCTCGTCCTGCACCCAGAAGGAATACATCAGGTTGCCGTCATCGTCCCGTTCGAGCCTGGTCAAAGCCGACTCGGAGGTATCGTGCGGGACAGTGCGGGTGACGAAGCGGTAATCGCGTCCGGCGAGCGCCACGGCGATCTCCTCCGGCGTCATATCCTCGAGCCCGCTGACGGGATCGCCCTTGTAGACACAGAAGGTGAAAGAAATGTCCTTGGGCGTCACATAGGCCTCATCGTTGAGGATCAGCCGCTTGCGCAGCTTCGGCACACTGGGCACACGCACGCCGACGTTGGAGGGCGTGGCCTGCAGCTGCACATCATTGATGACGTAGCTGTAACCGAAGTTGTTCCACGCGGTGGTGCCGGGCTCGGCCTGATCGGGATCGGCGACCTTGCCCGTGAAGACGACCTTGACAACGGCGCCCGATTCGATATCGTGCAGGATCACACGCAAGGAGCGGGCTGCCGCAGAGAAGCTGCCCCACTGACCGTCCGCCGTCCCGCTGCGTCCGCCGCTCCAGTCGATATCCTCGAATGCGGTCCTGGACGAGTACTCGACGGTATAGTCGGTCGTCTCTACATCGTTCACATAGACGTGGATATGCGGCGTGAGCACGCCGGGCGTATCTTCGAAGGTGGCAAAGGACACATCGAACGCACTGTTGCGAGGCACGCTCTGTGCAAAGGTGTTGTGGTCCCCCACCTCCGGCAGGTTATCGATCATGACCAGCTGCTGTGTCTCGCCGTGGCCGGCCGGACACTTGACCGAGATCGCGTAATCAAACAGGCTCTGCGCGTTGTCGAGCAGGATCCACTTGGTCGTGCTGTCGCTGCGCGCGATGTTGTCCGTTTCCGCGAGGGCGGTATCCAGCTCGGTCACCGACTTCACAGAGGAGGTCACATAACCGGACATGACGGTGACCGGCTCGTCGTCGTAGACGCTCGGCTCACCGAGGCTGTCTTCATCGTAGCTGCCGATGTTGACGACGTCGTGGTCAAACTCCTGCGTGGGGGTGATCCACGTCTGGTTGACGTAGGTCTTGTTCTCGTGACTGTTGGTGACTTCCTTGGTACGGTAGACCAGATCCAGCGTACCGTCGGCCGGGATGGCGAAGAACTCGTCGAGGAAGTGGATCTCGAGCGTCTCGTTGCCGTCGACATCCCGCGACCAGGTGACCTCGAACAGCGTATCGTGCGCCGAAGTGCCGTCACGGTTAAAGACTTTGGAACCATTCAAGCCGCCACCGGCGCTGGCCATGGCGTGCGTGGTAATCGTGAAAGTCGCGAAAGGTGAGCCGCTGCCCAGCACCTTGACCGGCACGCCGCTTTGCAGCTCGACCGTGGTGCTGCTCAGGGTCATCGTGCAGCTGCCGTCGTCCCCGCGCTTCAGCGTGAACAGCGGACGGAGGGTGGTACACTCCGCGTGCCCGTAGCCGGAGGTGATGATCGGTGAGGGGTCGGCACCGCCATTGGAGCCATGCGCATATGTGCCGGTCTGCAGCTTGGTCTCCTCGCTGATCTCCACATATACGGGGCCGATGAACTGGAACGGCCGCGGCATTTTATCGGTGATGGTGTAATCGACCAGTGCGGAATCGGCCTTATTGGAGGCGCTCGTCTTCCACACGACCGTTTCACCGTAGCCGAGGCTGCCGGCGCTGTCACGCATCTCGTTATCGGCACTGATGATGTTCGTAGCGGTCTTGGTGATACCCGGCTGGATATCCACGCGGCTCACCGTCACATCCGAATAGAGCCACTTGGTGTTGGTGCCGCCGCCGGTGAAGCTGTAGTTCTCCGAATTCGCCAGGGTGGTGGAGATGATCGAGCTTTTGCCGTCGTTGGGAGCGATGGTGTTGTTGGCACCGATCGTTTCCAGTTCGGCAAGCTCGATGCCGCCGCCGTAGAGATCGACGGTGGGCATGGCCACCCGGTTGATGGCATTCTTTTTGGAGCCATCGTAATCGTTCGTTCTGGCCACGTAGCCGAACCGCAGGCACTGCCCTGCTTTCAGATACCACCTTTCGGCGTTTTCGTCATATTCGAGCGTGCAGCGGCTGTTATTGCCGTCGATGGAGATATAGAGCTTCTGCCGCCCGTCGTCCGTTCTGCCGGAGCTGTCCACCGTGAGCTGAGCCACGACGTAATCGACCGGCTCGCTGTCATTGCGGGTCACGGTGGAAAGCGGCTGTACGGTGTGGGAGTACGGGACGATCGTACCGCCCATCTTATACAAGGTGGTGGTGTTATAGTAGGCAAGATACTCCGTGAGCGCGGTGGTGTGCTTCACGTCGGTATAGGGTGTCAGCTGCTGATAGGGATAGGCATCCGACACGCCTTTATTGACCGCGTGGCCGTTGGCCAGACTGAAGAATGTGAAGCCTTCGGGCAGGACATCCTGAATGTCTTCCAGATACAGGCGGCCGGGACCTTCGTTATACAGGTTGACGTAATAGGTCACACGCTGTTCGGTAGTCGCCGCATCGTTGGAATAGATCTTGGAATTCTTTCTGAAGACATACGGATAAGAAGCGGTGGAGTAGCTAGAATTATTGGTGAGGAAGCCGGTATCGAAAACGCCCTTCTGGATCCGCGCCTTCGCGGGAGCGACGATGCTGTGGTTGACCGAATCGGGCAGTTCCTGGAACCACAGGGTATTTTCGACCTGATTACCGCCGACCAGATTGCAATATTCGATCCACTCGTCCTCATCGGAGGGGAACTTGAGCTTCACGAAGATATCCAGCGTACCGGAGGACGGGAAGGTGGCTGTGAAGTCCTCGCCCCAGTTGATATAGTAGGCGTTCTCCACGATCTCCGCATCCGGCTGGCCGGTGGGACGGCGGGAGATATCCCAGTCATCGCCGTTCTCCACGGAGAAGGTGCCCTCCCCCGTGCCGGAGAATTCGTAACCGATGATCTCGACATTGCCGACATCGCCGTTCTTCTTCACCCAGCCGATATCGTCGCAGATGGGCGGCAGCTCGTCGTAGAGGTCGGTGCCGTGGATGACACCGCTGCCGCGCACCAGCAGCCGCAGACGGTAGATCACCTCGGCACCGCGGGTCACGACAGAGCTCTTCACATATTCCGTCACGCTGCCCGTGGTCTGCTGGATCCACTTGCTGAAGTTGACGTCGGTGCCGCCGATGCCGAAGCTGGCAAACAGGCGGTGGGTGGGATGGTCGTTCAGCCACACCTTGTTGTTGACCGAGAACGCACCGGAGCGAATGCCCGTGCCGGCACAGCTGACATAGGAGGGATAGCTGATACGGATAGTGGATTCACGGCCGAAAGCGTTGGCCATGTACCAATGAATGATGGTGCTGTAACCGCCCGAGTCTTTGGTGACGCTGACGTTATCGGCGTAATAGCCGCCGATACGCACGCCCTCATAGACATGCTCGGTCTCGCCTTCGGGAATGGTGAGCAGATAATATTGCTCGCCCTGATATTCCACGACAGGCAGTCCGGAAGCCCATGCGGCGCCCGAATTGTCGCGCACCTTGGCCATGGCGACCTGCGCACCGGTCATGCGGTCGACGACCGGCAGCAGATCATACACGCCGGTGCCGAGATGCTTGAGGGTGAGCACATTATCAATCGCGTGCTCGTCCTGCAGGGCGTTGCCGTCGCCGACAGGCTGGCCGTTCTGGGTCATGCTCTTGCGCAGATCCATCTCGCGGGCGATCGCCTTCAGGGCGCTGGTGCTGGCCGTTTTGGTGGAGTTATCCGTCAGGGTGGCCGTCACCGTGTTTTTCGTGCTGGAACCGTAACTTGCCGTCTTGTGGGTGTTGTCCAGGTCGTTGGAAAGATAGGTGAACGTATCCTTGAAGGTGGCGTAGATATGCCGCACACGCTTATCCTGCGGGCCAAACCGGTAATCCTCGGGTGCGAAGTCCCACGTGCAGGTATAGGTGCAGTTGTTGGTGGGCATATAATGGAGCTGTTCGAGCGCGGCATCAATGTCCACATTACCGTCGGCATCCGGCGTGACGGTGACGGTCGTGTGCGGCACGGTAGCGCTGGGCGTATTGTACACGTCGATCGCCAGCTGCGTGCCGCCGTTGACCCAGTGGATCACCAATCTCTTCTGCTGGGTGGCGGCGATATCCGGCACCGAGCCGGATGTGCCGATGTAATACTCGTCCGCGTGCTCGGTGGAGGCCCACTCACTGCTGTTGCGGATGGAGGTCTCGACCACCGTGCGGCCGTCGATGGCGGTCACTTCCCTGGTCTCGAAATCTTCCGTATCGCACAGAAGTGCATTGGCAATGGTGACGGTGAGTTCCTTGTCGGCGTCCTCTTTGAACATCCGGGCCAGGTCGTCCGCCTTGATGTAGTAGATCGCGTTCAGCGGGTCGCTCAGCTTCTTCACGCCGTCAAACTTGAATGCCGTATCGTTCTGCGCGGTGATGGTGAAGGTCTGATATTCGCCCCAGTAACCACTGCTGCGGGTCTGCGTCTTTGTGAGGGTGAGTTCGCCCTTGCCGAGCGAGACGGGCACGGTGGCATTGACCGGCTCCGGGTCATAGGTGGCGCCGTTGTGGTAATAGTTGATGAACGCATCGGCATCGTTGCGGACATACAGCGTGCGTTCCTCGATGGCATCCTCATCCAAAGCGATAGCCGGATCGAGCATCAGCACGTCGTTGCCGTAGGTCACGGAGCCGGAGCCCATGGCATACTCTTTCATGTCCTGCGCCAGAGCACCGTTTCTCCCCTGCCAGCGCAGCACGAGTTTGCCGCTCTCCACGCTCGGCGTGAGGTCGTACATGCCCGAGGTCTTCACCGTGGCGACCAGATATTCCACCGGCCGATACTGCGGCTCGGGTGCCGGCGCTCCGGGATCGAGAGGCTCGGTGGGCTCGATGAGCTCATAGAGGATGGCATAGACCGACTGCGAGGCGGTAGTGCCTTCCACGCGGTAGTCGCCGTTCTGAATGGCCTGCAGGATGCCGTCACGCCAGACGATCTCGTCCGGAAGCGTGACAACGTCCTCGAAATCGACCGTTTTGATGTAGTTTTTACCGTTGGAAAGAGTGGTGTTGCTTTGACGGTTGAGTGCCAGAGCAAAGTTCAGACCGGAAAGGGTGTATTCGCTGCCGTTCTTCACGAACTTCTGGCCGGTGCCCGCCGTCTTGACAAGGTCGAACTTGTCGGGCACCGTGATCCACTCGATCTCGTGATACGGCGTATCGGCATCGAGCGTGGGATCGGGCTCCTGTGTCGGGTCATCCAGCACTTCGCCCCAGATCTTCAGCTTGCCGCCGGGCAGCGTGGGCGATGTGTAACGCGGCAGGAAGTCCAGACTGCCCGTGCCGCCCTCCGGCACAGGGCCGATATCCACATAATAGATATCGGAGCCTTCGATGCGGTGGATCGTATAGTTGAAGGGGCTGTCGCTGCTTCCGCCGGTCTGCTCCGTATCCAGCGGAGCCTGGGTTAAGAAATACCCCGGCTCGGAGAAGGCGAAATACACGCGCCCGACTTTACTGTCCTGCGCAGAGGTGTTCTGCAGCGTGACCACGATATTGGTCGGGTTACTCGGGTCTTTGGTGGTCTCGTTGGTGTAAAGCTCGAAATCCACCGTGGAGACGGAGATCTTCGTGCCCTTACCGTCCGGCGCGTTCTCTTCCTCGACGACCAGCGGATCTTCCGTTTCGGTGCCGCCGGCGGGATACTCGGGCGGCGTGGGCGGCGTGGGCGGATCGGGATGGACGGCGTTTTCCAGAGCGGTGGGGTTGAGCTCCACGTCCGGGAAGCCGGCCGCCGTCAGCGCGTCGGAGGCGGCGCCGATCTCGGTGTAGGGCACGCCGTCCACTGTCAGCGTTGCCACATTTTCCGCCAGCAGGAACGCATCGGGACGAACGGCGGCCACGGTGTAGGTCGTGCCGTTGGCGTCGGTGATGGTCGCGGGGATGGTGTAGCTCGTGAGAGGCGTCTCGTCCCATTTGTCCACGTGGACACAGGGCGGGACATAAGTGAGGGTGGCGGTGCCGTCGCTGTTCAGCTTATAAAGGGCACCGTTGGCATCGGCGTAGTATTCGCCCTCGAGATCGCGCAGCATGGAGGGCAGATTCGCGCCGGTATGCTCGGTCTCCTCATTTTTGGTGAAGGTGATGTTGTTGTTGCCCGCAAACAGGATATCGCCGCAGGAGCGGGAAGCATCCTGCAGAAATTCGATGGGCAGCCTGTCAACATCCGGGCCGAAGTGCAGGGTGAACGGGCCGCAGTTGGTGAAAGAATCTTCCGAATACCAGTAGGTATATGCCTTACCGGTCGCGGTCTTCCCATCTTGAATACGCGTGGAGTTGATGTACAGATCTTCCAGCGCGGGGTCGTTGTAGATCATTCCATAGTGCCAGTAGCCGTCCGGAGTGGCACCGGTATTGTCAACGGCAGTCTCATAAGGCTGATAGAACGAAGTCGGGAGCGCGACTTTCTTCAGATTTTCGTCATTGTAAAATACCCGACTGAGCTGGTACACGCTGCTGTCCGTCAGGTCGACCTCTTCCAGAGCGGGATCGTTATAGAACGAATCATGAAGCAAGATGTTCAGGCCGTTATTCGGGAGCTTGATGCTGCTCAAGGTCGCATCGTCATGGAACGCACTGGTGATCGTTTTCAGTTTGTCCAGATCCGAGAAGTCGATCTCCTCCAGACTGTCACATTTGTAGAATCCGCTGATCTTGGTCACGGGCGAATTCTCCGGGAAGACGATATCGGTCAACTTCGTGCAACTGTACGAGGCTGTCACGGTCGTTGCCGTGTCGGGCAGATATATCGTTTTGAGGTTCGGCTCCGAATCGAGCGTTGAGGTGCCGCCGTAGGGGAGGTGGACAGTACCGGTGATATTCTTGAGCGGGCGCAGATCCAGTTCGGTGATGCCGGTGTGTGCGGCAAACGTGTTGGCAAGGCTGAGCGAATTATTGTTTTCAAGGAAGGTGATCTGCTTGACGTTCGTCGCATAGTGGAACAGGCAGTACAGGCTGCCCTTATAGGTACCGGACACCCCGCCCACGAAGTTCGAGGGGATGATGATGCTCTCCGGCCCGCCGTACATAAACATACTGAACGTATCGCCGCCGTGGTACATACCGACCGAGCCGCAGGTGCCGAGGTTCTCCATGTTGAAGTTCTTCAGCGCGGTGTGGTTTTTGGCCTCGCCGACCATCGAGAAGCAGCGCGAATAGAAGACGAACTGGTCGTTGTAGTTCGGCCGGAAATCGACCGTCTCAAGGGCGTAGCAGTTCTGGAACGCCTTCGCCTTGATATAGGTGCAGCTTGCGGGAATGGTGATCTCTTTCAGCTTGGCGTCACCATTGAAGCAGGTCTCGGGGATGCCCTCAAGAGCCGTGCATCCGGTGAGATCGCAGGTCGTGAGCGATGCGCAGGACGCGAAGCAGCTCGTGCCGAGCGTCACGACGTTCGGGGGCAGCGTGATCTCTTCGATCACGTTATATTCCGCAAAGCCGCAGTCACCGATCGATGTCAGCGAGGTGCAGGCCTCCAGATTGACGTTTTTGAGCGACTTGTTGCGGTAGAAGCCGTATGTACCGATCGTCTGCAGGCTGTTGTGCTCGGGGAAGGTGACGGTGGTGAGCGCCACCATGGCACGGAAAGCGGACTGGCCGATGGTGGTGCAGGCGCTGTTATCCTCAAAGGTGACCGACCGGATGATGCTGTTGACATCTTCTTCAGCGTTGTCGGAATAGAAAGCTTCGGTGCCGACAGAGGTGACGCCGGGGCCGATGACCACGTCGACCAGGTTGCCGTCGGCCATCAGCTCGCACATGGTGTTATACACATCGGGCGTGTTCACGAGGAAGCAGGCCGGGATGGCACCCGTGCCGCCGCAATACAGCGTATAGGTACCGTCGGCATTGGGGATGAACTCCCACTCCATGTTGTTCACCGCGCCGGAAATACCGAGCAGCTTCTTCTTGCGCGCCACGGAATCGTAGCACATCTCGTCATGGGTATGCTCTTCCTTTTTGCAGATGAGCATTTTCTCATAGACGGGCTGACCCTCGCCGTAGCACGCGTCGGTGTGGGTGTGCTCGGTCAGCTTGCAGGTGAGCACGCCGGCCGCGTTATAACATTCCTCGCCGTGGGTGTGTTCGTCCAGCGGGCAGTTGAGCACGCCGGCCATGTAGACCACGCGCTGGGTGTAGCACGCATCCGTGTGGGTGTGCTCCTCCTTGGTGCAGGTGAGCTCCATGGTGATGGCGGGCAGAATGAGCGCGTAGGTCGTGCAGAAGACCACGATGGCAGCAAGGAACAACACGACGCGCTGCCAGCGGCGTCGCTTCAGATGCTGAATATTCAGTTTTTCGGCAAACTGAATACGCTCCATTGTGATCTCCTTTATCCTTTATACTGTATACGGTCGGATATCAGCCGACCCGGCCGATATCCTTCAGCGGCCAGATGCGAAATACAATCTTGCCGACAATGTTTTCCTCGTCGATGCCGCCGATATCGCGGCTGCGGCTGTCTGCAGAGGTGGCACGGTGGTCACCCATCACAAAAATGTGGTTATCGGGTACCTGATACGGCAGCACGATGTCGGTCAGGTCACCGTAGGCCTTTTCGGTCACATACGGCTCGTCGAGCGGCTCGCCGGGCACGTCGCTGTAGACATAGACGTTGCCGTCCGGGTCGATATCGACCCACTGCCCCGCGGTGGCGATGCACCGCTTGATGAGCAGCTTGGAGCCGTAATACACCGCGACCACGTCCCCCGTGCTCACCTTTGCCCCCTTGAGCGAGACCACGATCTCGCCCTCGTAAAGCGTGGGGGTCATGGAGGAGCCGTAGATGCGGATGACCGGCATGAACAGAACGGCCACCAGCACCGCCACGGCGGCTACTACTATTAAGGTATATACTGTGCTTTTTAAAAGCTTGCGGAAACGGGAGTTATGGCGCAGACGTGTGAGCTCCGATTCCATCTGGTCAAGCTCGAGCGAAGCGGCTTTCTCTTTTGCCTTTTCGGATCTCATGACTCGGTTTCCTCTTCACTTTCCGCCACGCCGGTCACAAACTCCCTGACGCCCGGGTGCGTATCGTAGAATTCATTTACCTTCTTGTTGACATTGCGCACATAGCGGTTGGTCTCTTCGATCTTGCTGCGGCACTGTGCCCCGGTCGTGGCCAGCATATGCCGGCACTTTTCCTCGGCCTGCTCGCACATCTGTTTGACACTCTCGATATACTGCGCTGCCGCGGCATCCGCCGCCTCATACACGCCATTCAAAACCATGGCCGCCTGCGCCATCGTGCCGATCTCTTCCGTCTTGATGCTGCGGTCCTTCAGTTCGGCCTGCGCTGCCTCCAGCTCGGCCGCGAGCTGCCGGTTCTGTTTTTCCAATTCGATAAGCACTTCCATCAATTCGATCCGGCTCAGCCGCCGAAGCTCTTTTTCCGTCATATGCTCATCTCCTTATTACAGACGTTGTGCGAAAATATGGGCTGTTAGCGCTTTAATGTGTATAAGTGCGCATTGTGGGAATATATCTTACCACATTCTTCCGCTTTTTGCAATAGGCAATCCAAAAAACTTTATGAAAATATCGTGAAAACTTTGTGAATATAGCACAACCACAATCTGTGCCGTCGGCGCCGCCGCAAGCACAATATATTGACACTCCCCTCTTTTTATGTTACAATAAGCGGCAGAAAATCAGCGATTTACCCGGGAGGGACCTTTTATGAAAGTATGCACCGTGCAGCCGCGATATTCGTTCGATCACCGCGACGGCGACGCCTGTCTGCGGGAAATGCTGGCGCTGGCCGACCGCTGTGACGAGAGCATGGATCTGATCGTGCTGCCGGAATACTGCGACGTGCCCGCCGCCACCCAATGCGCCGCGCAGTTCCACGCCTCTGTCGAGGCATATAACGACGCGGTCTTCCAAAAAGCGGCCGAGACCGCCCGCCGCTGCCACGCCATCGTGTTCGCCAACTTCGCCTGCCGTACCGGCAACGGCATACGCAACACCACCTTCGCCTTCGACCGCGAGGGGCAGGTCGTGGGAAAGTATTTCAAGGCGCATCCCGCCCCCTCCGAGGTGAAGACCGCGGCACAGGGCGGCAATGAACTGGACTGCTCCTACAGTTACCGCTATGAGCCGCCCTATGTGCTGGAAATCGAGGGGCTCCGCTTCGGCTTCATGACCTGCTATGATTTTTATATGTATGAGAGTTTTGCCGCACTGGCACGGCAGAATGTGGATATCATCATCGGCTGCTCCCATCAGCGCACCGACACCCACAATGCGCTGGACGTGATCGGGCGCTTCCTCTGCTACAACACCAACGCCTATCTGGTGCGCGCCGCGGTGTCGCTCGGCGCCGACTCGCCCGTCAGCGGCTGCAGCATGGTCGTCTCGCCAAAGGGCGAGATGCTGCTGAACATGAAAAATGAGGTGGGGCTCGCCTGCTGTGAGATCGACCCGCATGACAAATACTTTAAGCCCGCCGGATTCAAAGGGGCGCCCAAAGCGCACTGGCAGTATATCGACGAGGGACGGCGGCCGTGGCTCTACCGTCCGGGCGGCAGTATGATGGTGCCGAACGACACGTATATGCCCTATCCGCGTGTCTGCGCCCACCGCGGTTTTTCCACCGCCGCCCCCGAAAACAGTCTGCCCGCTTTCGGTGCCGCTGTGGCGCTGGGTGCCGACGAGATCGAATTCGACATCTGGTCCACCAAGGACGGCGAGCTGGTGTCGCTGCACGACAGCGTGCTCGACCGGGTCTCCGACGGCACCGGCAATGTGTGGAACTACACCTATGAGGAACTGCTGCAGTTCGACTTCGGCAAAAGGCGCGGAGACTGCTTTACCGGGCTGAAGATCGTGACATTCGAGGAGATATTGAAAAAATTCGCCTGCACCACGATCATGAACATCCACGTGAAGATCTGGGATGCGGCGGAAGGACCCGGTACGCCGCCCGCACCGCAGTATGAGCGCATCGCGGCACTGCTGCGGCAGTATGACTGCGAGCACCACGTCTATGTGATGACCGCCTCGGACGCCTGTTCCAAACGCTTCCACGAGATCGCGCCGGATATCCACCGCTGTGTGGGCTGGAACGGCGTGACCGATCGCCCCTGCGAGATCGTGGACCGCGCCATCGCGCTGGGCTGCGAAAAGGTGCAGTTGTACAAGCCCTATTTCGACCAGGCGGCCATCGACAAGGCACACGCTCACGGCATTCTGTGCAACGTCTTTTGGGCGGATGACCCGGATGAGGCCTGCCGTTATCTGGACATGGGGATCGACACCATCCTGACAAACGACTATCTGCGTGTGGCCAACGCGGTGGCCGCACACCGGAAAGCATAACAAAAAGGACGTCCTCAAGGCTGATTCTCATAAGGATAATAAAATCAAATCGAATCAACTGATCGCGAGCGCAGCAAAAATGGTTTATTCAAAGAGACAACTCTGAGAATAAACCATTTTTGTTAATCAAAAACAATCATCGGTATTTTTGTGCTA
>JAZRVU010000023.1:0-18496 GCA_045599305.1 Acutalibacteraceae bacterium
GGATTTGAAGCCGTTCTACCATATCGCCCTCGGCGGCTTCAAGGGACGTGCGAATCAGGTTTCCACCACGCTGGCACGCGGTCAGCTCAAATACTATGACGAACGCACGAAAGAGATCCGCCGCGCCATGAACTATTTCTGGGATCAGCTGGAAGGGCTGCCCGGCATCCGCGCCATCCGGGTGGACGAATCCATCGGCTCCCACATGGGCGGGTGGTACAACGCGCAGGGCGCCTATCATCCCGAGGAGCTGCACGGCCTGCCGGTGGAGCGGTTTGCCGAGGCGGTGCGGGCGCAGGGCTTTTCCGGCTGCTGGGCCGGCGGTAACTACTGTCTGCACACCCACGCCTTCTTCCGGGATTTCGACCTGCTTCACCTCGGGAAGCCCAGCCGCATCGCCTTTTGCGACCGCGATGTGCGCACCGATGACGCGGCACTGGCCCCCTCCGAGACCCGCTACTGCTTTTCGGTACCGTGGTTCAAGCAGTGCGACCGGGAATGGATCGACGCCTACGCCGCCTGCTACCGCACAGTGATCGAAAACCATGAACAACTGTTGGAGAAAAACGAGACACGCACCGGCGACGGTCGGTGGTACGGTATGCAAAACGATACCTGACATTTCAAAAAGCGAAGCCCCCTGTTACCGCCACAAGCGGCAACAGGGGGCTCTTTTCGGTTTATTCCTCCGGTGCGGTCTTGCCGCGGTAGGTCAGCGGGGTCATCTGCACGGCAGCACGAAACTGCCTGTTGAAGTGGGTGGCATTGGCATAGCCGCACCGTATGGCGATCTCGCCGACCGGGAGCGCCGTGTTCTGCAGCAGATTTTCGGCGTGGCGGATGCGTGCCGAGATGAGGTCTTCGGTCGGCGTATTCCCGAAAAGCCGCCGATACAGCAGATGAAACTGCGATACCGAAAAGCCCGCCTGCGCCGCCATGCGCTCCACCGGCCACGCCTCGTCACAGTGCAGCAGCATCCGGTAGCGCACCTCGCGCAGCCATTCCGCCGAACTGTCCGCCGGCTTCTGTGCCGCATTGGGATCGCAGGCACGGGAAAAGAGGATCAAAAACTCATTGAGCTTGCATTGCAGCAGCGTTTCGCGATTCGGGCGGTCGGAGTAAAACTCATGCTCCATCGTGTAAAACAGCCCGGTGATGAACTCCGGATCGCACGGGTAAAAAATGGTGTTTTCGGTGATCCCCGCTTTTTTCAGCAGAGAAGCCGAATCCGCCGTCAGGTGCATCCAGTCGTGAGTCAGCGGGACGGTGCAGCGAAACCATTGCGGCTCGTGCGGGGCGTAAAAAATACAGGCGTGCGGCTGCGTGACGGTACGCACGCCCCCCACCTCGATCTCCATGCTTTGAAAAAAATGCAGAAACGTATAGTCCTCCCGTCCGATCGGACGCGAAAGCTCAAAGACCGGCGGCTCCGACCAGGAATGCCGCAGTTGGAGAATGTTCATGATGATCACCGAATTCATTTTAGAATATGTCAATAGAAAAGTCAATGATTTCTTTCCTATGCGGCCATTCTTTTCATATTTAATCGTAGAATATGTCAATAATTTCATAGGAAAAGACATTGCCTGCCCGTGCGGTTTTCATTATAATAAAAGAAAAAAGCGAAACGGAGGCAAATGAATATGAGCATCCCCAGACCGGAACATCCGAAGCCGCAGTTTGAGCGTGAGGAATGGATCAATCTGAACGGCACCTGGCAATTTGAGCGCGACGACAGCCGCAGCGGCGCGGTACGCGGGCTGTATCGCGACGGCGTCTCGCTGGCGGGCACGATCACCGTCCCGTTCTGCCCCGAAAGCCGTCTGTCCGGGGTCGAGGATAAGGACTTTTATTACGGGCTTTGCTACAAGCGGGAATTCAGCCTGCCCGCGACATGGGACGGCGGACGCGTGCTGCTGCACTTCGGCGCGGTGGATTACCGCTGCGAGGTCTATGTCAATGACAGATCCGTCGGCACGCATCAGGGCGGCTACGTCTCCTTTGCTTTGGATATTACCGACGCCCTCTGTCCGGGCAGCAACCGGCTGACCGTTTTTGTGCAGGACGACACCCGCGATCCGCTGATCCCCAGCGGGAAACAGTCGGAGAAATTTGATTCTTATTCCTGCTTCTACACCCGCACCAGCGGCATCTGGCAGACGGTCTGGCTGGAGCATCTGCCGGATGTGCATATCTGTTCGGCACGATATACGACCGATGCCGAAAACGGTGTGCTGAACATGACCGTGCGGCTGAACGGCAGCGGGACATTTACCGCCGGGGCCTGTTATGAGGGCAAGCCGATGGGCAGCGTGACGGCCGCCTCCCGCGGCGGTGTGCTGCAGCTCTCCCTGCCGCTTGACGAAACGCATCTTTGGGAGCCGGGTCACGGCAGACTCTATACGCTGGAGCTTTCCTACGGGGACGACCGGGTGAAGAGCTATTTCGGCCTGCGCAGCATCGCGCTGACCGATCGGAAATTCCTCATAAACGGGAAAAGTGTCTTCCAGCGGCTGGTGCTCGATCAGGGCTTTTATCCTGACGGGATCTATACCGCGCCCAGCGATGCCGAGCTGTGTGCGGACATCGAGCGCTCCTTGGCCTGCGGCTTCAACGGGGCACGTCTGCACGAAAAGGTCTTTGAGGAGCGCTTCCTCTATCACTGTGACCGGCTGGGTTATCTCGCCTGGGGCGAGTATCCGAACTGGGGAGTGGATATCTCCGATCCGCGGGCGCTGCACGCGATCCTGCCCGAATGGCTGGACGAGGTCGAGCGGGACTATAACCACCCCGCCATCATCGGCTGGTGCCCGTTCAACGAAACGTGGGACTATGACGGGAGAAAACAGTACGACGACACGCTGCGTGCCGTCTACCGCGCGACCAAGGCGGCCGATCCGACCCGCCCCTGCATTGATACGAGCGGGAATTTCCACGTGGAAAGCGATATCTACGATATCCACGACTACGAACAGGACACCACCGCGCTGGCGCATCACTACGACCGGCTGAACGAGACCGGCATCTTCAAAGGTCAGTTCGACAACCGTCAACACCATCGCGGGGAGCCGTTCTTTGTCAGCGAATGCGGCGGCATCCGCTGGTCGGTGGTCAGTTCGGACAATGCGTGGGGCTACGGCAACGCACCCAAAACGGAAGAGGAGTACTTGGAGCGTTTTGGCAAAATGATGGAGATCTTCCTCGGCCAGAAATACTCCTTCGGTCTGTGCTACACCCAGCTGACTGACGTGGAACAGGAGCAGAACGGACTGTACACCTATGACCGCAAGCCGAAATTCGATCCCGCCATTTTCAAAAAGATCCTTTCGCAAAAAGCGGCGATCGAGGAAGAATAAGACAGGGCGCCGCCAGAAACGGTACCGTCCCGCAAGGGCGTTTTTGACAAAGCAATACCCGCCGAAAAGGAATCCATATCCTCTTCGGCGGGTAATTTTTTTGTGACAAGCCGCACACTCCATCAGGGTATCCGGTTCAGATATTCGAGAGGTGCTTTGCAAATAAGGCATTCATCTTTCATTTTGAGCACTCCTTCAAAAGTCTTCTATAACTCAGGTCCATTCCGATCGCTCCGAGCGGTGCGGTGATCAGGATCGAGAGAACGGCAACCGAAAGAACGATATTCCCGCAAGAAAGTCCCAGTGACAGAGGCACCGAGCCGATAGCGGCCTGAACGGTGGCTTTCGGCAGGTAGGCGATCACGCAATACAGTTTTTCTTTTCTGTTCAGCTTCGTTCCGATAAGGCATATGAGAACGCCGACCGAACGGAACATGAGCGCGATCAATATCATCAATACCGCCATACCGCCGGCTTGCAAAGTGTATCTTATATCCACCGCCGCACCGACAAGCACAAACAAAATCACCTCTGCGGCGAGCCAAAGCCGACCGTATTTGGCGGACAAATCGTCAGACACTTCTTTTCGGCAGCGCATTTGAATGACACAAGCCATACTCATAACGGCAAGCAGTCCCGAAACAGACACAACGCCTTCCAGCCATGTTTCTACCGACATCAAAAGAAATGCCGAGCCGAGAACAATAATCGTTTTAAGACTTTGGCGGATGGGAGTCCCGCTTTTGTGAGCAATTTCGAAAAGGAAAGAAAGAACAATGCCCAAGACGATTCCGGCAAGTATACCGAGAATGATCGAGACGGGTATATTGACGAAATCCATCACCTCCGCGTTCCCGCCCTGTGCCATACCGACAAAGGTCGAAAACAACACGATCACAAACACATCGTCAAGTGATGCTCCGGCAAGGATCAACTGCGGGATCTGTTTGTCTGTGCCATAGCCCTCTTCCATAAGCGCCACCATTCGCGGCACGACGACCGCGGGCGATACCGCACCGAGTACGGCTCCCATAATCGCCGCTTCCGGCACGGTGACGGGAAGCAAAACCGGAGCAAGCAGAACGAAAGCCGCCATTTCAAACACGGCAGGGAGAAACGACATCAGCACCGCCGGTCTGCCGACTTTTTTGAGATCGGAAATATTGAGAGACAGTCCGGCTTTAATGAGAATGATGATAAGCGCCATCTGCCGCAATTCCGAAGAAATGCCGAGTATCGTCGGATCGAGAAAATCCAAGACATACGGGCCGAGCACGATGCCCGTCACGAGCATGCCGATAATGCGGGGTAATCTGATTTTCCGGCAGATGAACGCCATGCACAGACCGATAAGAAAGATCAGAGCAAGAGAAGTGAGCATAATAAACCCTCCAAAGACACAAAAAAGCCGATAACTCCTGCGTAAAATGAGCAGAAGTCATCAGCCGATAAAAGCGGTTTAGGTTACCCATGGGAGAACTTCATTCCCGACAACGGCATTATACACCGCCGCAATAAAAAATGCAATGGTTTTAGAAAAATTCCGATTGAAATGCACGGGGAAATATGGTATGCTTAATAAAAAGAATGCTGCCGATAAAAGGAGTTTTTCGCTATGTACGCTGACAAAAAGATCTGGATCGCACAGTCCGACAAAAATCTGTATCTTCTCCCCCAGATGGCCAACCGGCACGGGCTGATCGCCGGTGCGACCGGCACCGGCAAGACCGTCACCATGAAGGTGCTGGCCGAGTCCTTTTCGGACATGGGCGTGCCGGTGTTCTTGGCCGATGTGAAGGGCGATCTTTCCGGCATGTGCCGCCCCGGTGAGGACAGCGAGAGCATGCAGAAACGCATCACCCGCTTCGGCATGGAAAACTTTACATACAAGGCATATCCCACCCGCTTTTGGGATATCTGGGGCGAGATGGGCCACCCCGTGCGCATCACCGTTTCGGACATGGGCCCCACCCTGCTCGCGCGGCTGCTCGGCCTTTCGGACGTGCAGGCGGGCGTACTGAACATCGTGTTCAAGGTGGCCGATGAGCAGGGCCTGCTGCTGCTCGACTTGAAGGACCTGCGTGCCATGCTGAAATTCGTGGGCGACAACCGCGAGGAATTCACCACGGCCTACGGCAATGTGTCCACCGCCTCCATCGGTGCCATTCAGCGCGCACTGCTCGCGTTTGAGGACGAGGGCGGCGAGCAGATCTTCGGGGAGCCGGCACTGGACATCACCGACTGGATGCGCACCGATACCGACGGCCGCGGCTACATCAACATTCTCAACAGCACCCGACTCATCCAGAGTCCCACCATCTACGCCACCTTCCTGCTGTGGATGATGACGGAACTGTTCGAGCGGCTGCCCGAGGTCGGCGACCTGCCCAAGCCCCGGATGATCTTCTTCTTTGACGAGGCACATCTTCTGTTCACCGATGCTCCCAAGGCATTTTTGCAGAAGATCATCCAGGTGGTCAAACTCATCCGTTCAAAGGGTGTGGGTATCTATTTCATCAGCCAGAGCGTTTCGGATATCCCGGACGAGGTGCTGTCCCAGCTCTCCAACCGTATCCAGCACGCGCTGCGCGCCTACACCCCCGCCGAACAGAAGGCACTCAAGGCGACCGCCGCCGCGTTCCGTGTCAACCCCGCCTTTGATACCCAGACAGTCCTGACCGAACTGGGTGTAGGTGAAGCGCTTGTCAGCTTCCTGGATGAGGCCGGTACCCCCGGCGTGGTGGAACGTGCCTTTATTCTGCCGCCGCAGAGCCTGATGGGCCCGGCTGACGAGAACGATGTAAAGCAGATCATCTTGTCGGATGAATTCGATCTGAAATACCGCCAGACGGTGGACAGAGAGTCGGCTTTTGAGATTTTGGAGCGGGCGACCGCCGAATTGGCCGCCATGCAGCAGCAGGAGGCGGAAGAAGCCGCTGCCGCGAAGGCCGCCGAAAAAGAGGCGAAAGAAGCCGAAAAGCAGGCGGCCAAAGAGGCCAAGGCCGCCGAAAAGGCCGCTGTGCAAAAGAAGAAGGCGACCACCTCCGCCGTGACCAAGACCGTGCAGAAGGCGACCAACAGCGCCGCCTCCTCCGTTGCCCGCTCGATCAGCACCAATCTGGTCAATTCCATCGCGGGCGGCAAGAAGGTCAGCGCCGGCACCATGGCCAAACGCGCCGCAACCAACGCGCTTTCTTCCGTGATGCGCTCGGGCACGACCTCCATCATCCGCGGTCTGTTCGGAAACAAAAAATAAGCTCTTTGCTCACTCCCGCACCGCCGAGGGGGACATCCCCGTCTGTTTTTTGTACATGGTACTGAAATAGGCGACGTTATTGAAGCCGCACTCCACGGCGATCTGTGTGATCGGCTTATCGGCCGCACGCAGTTCCTTTTCCGCGTGGTTCAGCCTCACCATGGTCAGGTATTGCTTAAAGCTCTTCCCCGTGAGATCTTTGAACCGACGTGAAAAGTAACTGTAACTGATCCCCGCCCGCTCGGCGCAGTCCTGCGCACTGACATCCTCGGCATAGTGCTGCTCCAAAAATGCGATCGTATCGTAGATCTTGGAGGCCAACTGCGGATTGCGCTGCTGCTCGGCGGCGGTATCCGCCTGTGTGCCCACGGCGCGCAGCAGGATGAGCAGCACCTGCGCGGCACTGACCGTCCGCCCCAGATGCGCACAGAGGTCCTTCTGCGACGCCTCCCGGCCGATCGCCTCCACCGCGGCGGTAAGCCCCATCCGCCGGCATTCCTCCCCATGCCACACCGGTGTGTGGGTGTCGGGGCGCAGTGTCAGATTCAGCAGATAGAGCGGTCCGTATTCGCCGCCGCCCAGCTGCATGATGAACGAGGGCGAAAATTTGACCACATAGTAACTGCCGCCGTCCACCAGCACATACAGCCGGTGGAGTTGATTGGAGCGGAAAAGGATCGCATCGCCCGACGACAGGATGTACTCCTCCCCGTCGGTGCAGACGCGAAAACGGCCGCTCTGTATCAGCAGCAGTTCTACCGCCGGGTGGATATGCGGCGACACATCTATGCGCGGATAGTCGAACTTATCAAGGAAGAATTCCAGGCCGGTCGTGGACAGTTTGAAGTTTTCTTTTTCCACATAATAGGTTTCCATATGGTCACCTCATGACAAAAAAGTGAAAGTCTGTACACCCAGTATAGCATATTCCTGCGGCATTGGCTATAGCGTTTTGAAAAAATTAAAAGCCGCGGGTATTCCGATATGCCCGCGGCAAATATAATCCAAAAGGAAAGACGGTGTATTGCGGATGAAAACAGTGATTTGCGGTCTTTGGCACGTGCACGCCGAGGAATATTACCGCGTGGCGGCCGCCCACACCGAGGTGCTCGGTGTGTTCGAGCCCGACGAACAGCGGCGGGAGGCGTTTTGCAAAAAATACGGTGTGCCCGTGCTGGAAACGTTTGAAGACCTGCTGCAAAGCGGCGCCGACGCGGCCATTGTCTGCACCGCCACCGATCAGCATGTGAAGGTCATGCCCCGTCTGGCCGCGGCCGGGATGGACATTTTCTCCGAAAAGGTGCTGGCGCTCTCGACGGCCGACTGCGAGACGATCGAGGCCGCCGTGAAGGAAAACGGCGTGAAATTCGTCATCTCCCTGCCCAAAAAGTACAATGCCGAGATCATCACCGCCAAAGCGATCGCCGACAGCGGCGTGCTGGGCAAGATCAACCATTTCCGCTACCGCAACGCCCACACCGGCAGCAGCGACTACTGGCTGCCGCCCCACTTTTACCGTGCGGCGGAATGCGGCGGCGGCGCCATGATCGATCTGGGTGCCCACGGTATGTATCTGTGTGACTGGTTCTGCGGTATGCCCGCCGACGCCAAGTCCACCTTCACCCTCGCCTGTTCGCTTGACCGGGAAAAGACCGGCAACCGCGAAGGGCTGGAGGATAACGCCATCACCGTGATGCGCTACGAAGACGGCTGCATCGGCATCAACGAGACCGGTTTCGTCTCCTTCGGCTGCCCCGCCATTCTGGAGGTGGGCGGCGAACAGGGCTTCCTAATGGTGAATGGCCAGACGGTCACCCTGCGCACCAAGCAGGACAATGTGACACGCGAGATCCCGCTCGCACCCGCACAGCCGCTGCCCATCGAGCAGTTCTGCACCGGCCGTATTCCGGACGGCTGCGGCATGAAAGAGGCCAAGCACCTGACCGCACTGATGGAGATGGCCTACCGAAACGCCTAATATTTTACCGAAAAAAGCGAGGGACGCCCCCTCGCTTTTTTGCTTTACTTACCGATATTTCGATGGAATAAGAGATTGCAGCTGCTGCATCTTCTGCGCCGAAGGAGTCGGGGTATCGGCCAGTGGGAACGGGATGCCGAGCGCCTGATACTTTTCGAGGCACAGATTGCGAAACGGCAGCAATTCCACCTTTTTCACACAGGAAAACCGCGCGGCCACCTCGCCCAGTGCCCGCACGTCGTCCTCACCGTCGCTTTTACCCGGGATGATCACCCGGCGCAGCCATGTGGGAATGCCGCGTGCCTCCAGTTCGCTCAAAAACCGCTCGGTACAAGTCAACGATCCCTTCGTAAAGCGGCGGTAGTCCTCCTCGCTCGCATATTTGTGATCGAGCAGAACAAGATCGGTGCAGGAAAGCAAGCGGGCGACCTCGTCGTTGAACAGGCAGCCGGACGTATCGAGTGCCGTGTGGACCCCGGCGGCCTTCAGTTTGGAAAAAAGCTCCGCCACGAACGCCGCCTGCCACAGCGGCTCACCGCCCGAAACTGTGACACCGCCGTTTTCGCCGAAATAGGCACGAAAGCGCAGGACTTTTTTCACCAGCGTGTCGGTGTCCGTTTCCATGCCGCCGGCAGGGTCCCATGTATCGGGGTTGTGGCAGCAGATGCAGCGCAGCGGACAGCCCTGCATGAACACCACACAGCGCACACCCGGCCCGTCCACCGTGCCGAGGCTCTGAAAAGAATGGATGCGTCCCTTCATGGCATCAAATGGCGGTGTGGAAGGTGCGCATGATGACCTCGCGCTGCTGCTCCTTCGACAGGCGGCAGAAATTCACCGCGTAACCGGACACACGGATGGTGAGGTTGGGATACTTTTCGGGATGATCGTAAGCATCCATCAGCGTTTCGCGGTTGAGCACATTCACGTTGATGTGATGGGCGTTGTTGAGGAAATAGCCGTCCAGAATGCTGACAAGGTTATCCACCCGTTCTTCCCTGCTGCGGCCGAGTGCCTCGGGAATGATGGAAAAGGTGTTGGAGATCCCGTCCGAAGCGGAGGCGTAGGGCAGTTTGGAGACCGAGTTGAGGGATGCGAGCGCGCCGTTATGCTCGCGGCCGTGCATGGGGTTGGCGCCCGGTGCGAACGGCTCGCCCTTTTGGCGGCCGTCCGGCGTGGCACCGGTCTTCTTGCCATAGACCACATTGGAGGTGATGGTGAGCGCCGAAAGGGTGTGGGTCGCACCGCGATAGGCGGGCGTCTTCTTCAGTTCCTCATGGACGCGCACGAGCATCGCCTCGGCGATCTCATCCGCACGGTCGTCATCGTTGCCGTATTTCGGGAAATCACCGGTGGTCTCAAAATCGACGATCAGGCCGTTTTCATCACAGATCGGCCGGACAGAAGCGTATTTGATAGCCGAAAGGGAATCGGTGATGACCGAAAGACCTGCCACACCGAAAGCCATCAGGCGGTCGACATCGGTGTCGTGCAGCGCCATCTGGGTCTTTTCGTAGGCGTATTTATCGTGCATATAGTGGATGCAGTTCATGGTGTTGACATACAGGCGGCAAAGCCACTCCAGATACACATTGAACCGCTCCATGACCTTTTTGTAATCCAAAACGCCGTCCGACATCGGCGGCATCTGCGGCCCGATGTGGGTGCCGAACACATTGTCCACACCGCCGTTGAGAGCCAGCAGCAGCAGTTTGGCCAAATTGGTGCGGGCGCCGAAGAACTGCATCTGTTTGCCGATCTTCATGGCCGACACGCAGCAGGCGATACCGTAATCGTCGCCGAAACGGGTGCGCATCAGGTCATCGTTTTCATACTGGATCGCGTCGGTATCGCAGGAGACTTTGGCACAGAATTTCTTGAAGGCCTCGGGCAGCGCGTGGCTCCACAGCACCGTGAGGTTCGGCTCCGGCGCGGCACCGAGATTATAAAGCGTGTTGAGGATGCGGAAAGAGGATTTGGTGACCAGCGTTTTGTGATTCAGATTCATGCCGCCGATGCTCTCGGTGATCCACATGGGGTCGCCGCCGAACAGTTCATTGTATTCGGGCGTGCGCAAATGACGGGCACAGCGCAGCTTCAGCACCAGATCGTCTATGAGTTCCTGTGCGCCGGCCTCATCGAGCAGGCCGTTCTGCATATCCCGCTCGATATAGATATCGAAGAAGGTGGAGGTGCGGCCGAAGGACATCGCCGCGCCGTTTTGCTCCTTGTTGGCGGCCAGATAGCCGAAATACGTCCACTGGATGGCTTCGCGGGCATTGGAGGCCGGGCCTGAAATATCGTAGCCGTAGGAGGCGGCCATTTCCTTGAGCTTGCCGAGGAACGCGATCTGCTGATAGAGTTCTTCCAACAACCGCACATTATCGACGCTCATGAAGTTTTCGCCGACTTTCGCCTTGTCCTTCTGCTTTTCGGCGATCAGCACATCCACGCCATAGAGCGCGATGCGGCGATAGTCGCCGATGATGCGGCCGCGGCCGTAGGCATCGGGCAGACCGGTAAGCAGCGCACAGTGACGAGCCGCCTTCATCTCGTCGGTATAGACACGGAACACGCCGTCATTGTGGGTGGTGCGATAGGTGAAATACTCCTCGATCTTGTCCGAAAGCTTGTAGCCATAGGCCTCACAGGCAGAGCGCGCCATACGGATACCGCCGAAAGGATTCACACCGCGCTTGAGCGGCTCGTCCGTCTGCAGGCCGACGATAAGGTCATCCTCGGTGAGATAGCCGGGGGCATAGTTGCACAGGGAGGACACGGTCGAGGTATCGACCGCCAGCACACCGCCGCGCTCCTGCTCCAGCGCTTTCAGCCGCTCCAGCTCAGCCAGCGCCTTCTTGGTGCGCGCCGTCGGGCCGCTCAGAAAAGAGTCATCACCCGTATACGGGGTATAGTTCTTGTCGATAAAGTCCCGCACATTGATGTTCTCCTGCCAATCTCCATCGACAAATCCGTTCCATTGTGCAAATGTCATGTCTGTCACGTTCCTTTCAGTAAATAAAAAAGGGTAACCCTGAACAAAACAGAGTTACCCAGACGGTCGGCACAATATTTTCACCCCGGCACACTGTGTCCATTCACATACCGTCAGCACCGGGGGAATCCAGCATTTTCAAACTTCTGTATAAATAGTAAACCTTTTTTGAAAACTTGTCAAGTGTTTTTCCGAAAATCACCGATAGAGATTTCCGCCGTGAGCGTCCACCGCCACGATGCAGGGAAAATCGCAGACGGTGATGCGGCGAAGCGCTTCTGTGCCGAGGTCCTCATAGGCGACCACGCGGGAGGCGGTGATGGCTTTTGAAAGCAGGGCACCGCAGCCGCCCACCGCGGCAAAATAGACGGCGTGGCAGGCTGTCATGGCGGCGATGACCTCTTGTGACCGCCGTCCCTTGCCCACCATTCCCTTCAGCCCGAGCGAGAGCAGGGCGGGGGTGTATGTATCCATACGCGTGGAGGTGGTGGGGCCGGCAGAGCCGATCACGCGGCCCTCCCGTGCGGGAGAAGGCCCCATGTAATAGACCGTCTCGCCGCGCACATCCGCCGGCAGCGGCTCACCGGCGCCGATCGCCTCGAACAGGCGCTTGTGTGCGGCGTCGCGCGCCACCAGCATCTCGCCCGAAAGCAGCACCTTGTCCCCCGCGCGCAGCGTGTCGATCACCGCGTCGGTCAACGGCAGGGTAATGCGTTTTTCGTTCATCTTCCCCGCCTCCTCACAGTGTCACCGTCTTGTGACGGTTGACATGGCAGCAGATATTGACCGCGACGGGCAGTCCCGCGATGTGGGTGGGATAGGTCTCGATCTGCACGGCAAGCGCCGTCGTGCGGCCGCCGAGCCCCGCGGGGCCGATGCCCAGCGCGTTGATCCCGGCGAGCAGTTCCTCCTCCATTTGGGCGATGTGCGGCAGTGTGGAACGGCTGCCGACCTCGCGGGTGAGGGCGTGTTTGGCCATCAGCGCACATTTTTCGAAATTGCCGCCGATGCCGACGCCGACCACCATGGGCGGGCAGGCATTGGCTCCCGCCTCGCGCACCGCCTGCAAGACGGCCGCTTTCACGCCCTCTGCCCCATCGGCGGGCTTGAGCATGAATACACGGCTGGTGTTCTCGCTGCCGAAGCCCTTGGCAGTGACGGTGAGGGTGACTTTGTCGCCGGGAACAATGGCGGTGTGGATCACCGCCGGGGTATTATCCCCCGTGTTGACACGCAAAAGCGGGTCGGACACCACCGAACGGCGCAGATAGCCCTGCGTGTAGCCGCGGCGCACCCCCTCGTGGATCGCGTCGGCGACCGAGCCGCCGGTGAAGTGCACCTCCTGCCCAACCTCCAAAAACACCACCGCCATGCCGGTATCCTGACAAATCGGGATACGCTCGGCCGCGGCGACGTCCATATTTTGGGTCAGCATGCCGAGCACCTCGCGGGCGAGCGGGGCGGTCTCTTTTTCGGCGGCGCACCGCAGGGCGCCGACCATATCCGGTGACAGGACATGGTTGATCTCCTCGCAGGCGGCGGCCACCGCTTGCGTGACCAGTTTGACATCCAGTTCTCTCATTGTATTCTTGCCACTCCTGTGTCGATCGCGGCCTGCTTCACGGCCGCGGATACATTGCGGAATACCGCCGGATCGAGCGTGTCGGGCACGATGCGCTCGGCGGTCATATCCTCTTCGGCGATGCTGCCCGCAATGGCGAACGCCGCCGCCAGTTTCATCTCTTCGTTGATGGCGCGGGCACGGACGTCCAGCGCGCCGCGGAAGATGCCGGGGAACGCCATGACGTTGTTGATCTGGTTCGGGAAGTCACTGCGGCCGGTTCCCACGATGGCGGCACCCGCCGCACGGGCCAGATCGGGCATGATCTCGGGGGTGGGGTTGGCCATGGCAAAGACGATCGGATCGGGTGCCATGGAGCGGATCATGTCCGGGGTGACCACACCGGGTGCCGAGACCCCCACAAAGATATCCGCGTCCACCAGCGCGTCGGCCAGCGTGCCGTGCAGCAGACGGGGATTCGTCTGCCGGGCAATGGCCGCGTGCGCGGGAGTCAGGCTGTCGTCATCACGGGCGAGAATGCCGGATTTGTCGCACAGGGTGATATCGTCGAAGCCGAAGCGCAGCAGCAATTTGGCGATAGCGGTGCCGGCGGCACCTGCCCCGTTGATGACGAGGCGGCAGGCTTCCTTCTTCTTTTTGGTAAATTTGAGTGCATTGATGATGCCCGCCAGCACGATGACGGCGGTGCCGTGCTGATCGTCGTGAAAGACGGGGATATCCAGCCGGGCTTTCAGTTTTTCTTCGATCTCAAAGCAGCGCGGCGCGGCGATATCCTCAAGATTGATGCCGCCGAAACTGCCGGCGATGAGGGCGACCGTCTCCACCACGGTATCGACATCGTGGGAGCGGATGCACAGCGGGAAAGCGTCCACACCGCCGAGTTCCTTGAACAGCAGGCACTTGCCCTCCATCACCGGCATCCCCGCCTCCGGGCCGATATCGCCGAGCCCCAGCACGGCGCTGCCGTCGGTGATGACGGCGACGAGGTTGTGGCGGCGGGTCAGCTCCCAGCTTTTGTCGGGCTGTGCCTGTATGGCAAGGCAGGGCGCCGCAACGCCCGGCGTATACAGCACCGACAGATCGTGCCGGTCGCCGAGCGGTGCCCGGGAGATGACTTCGATCTTGCCGCCGAGTGCATAGTGCTTTTGCATGGCTTCTTCATTGATATTCATCAGATACACCCTCTTTGGATGGGTTTTTATCCATTATACAACGCTTTATCGGATTTGTCCACCGAAAAGAGCCGTTTTCCCGTCTCTTTCGCACATATTTGCCGGCCGCACCGCACATCCTATAAAAAAAGCGGAAAAGAGGGAAATGTGTGAGAAAGATCAAAGTCGTGCAGTACGGCTGCGGCAAAATGAGCCGCTATATACTGCGGTATCTCTTTGAACACGGCGCCGAGGTGGTGGGCGCCATCGACATCGACCCCGCCATCGTGGGGACAGACATCGGTGATTATGCCGGGCTGGGGCACAAGACGGGCGTGCTGATCCGCAGTGACGCGGATGCCGTTCTGGACGAGACCGCCCCCGACATCGCCGTGGTCACCCTGTTCAGTCTGGTGAGCGAATGCTACGAGCACTTTGCCAAATGCCTTTCGCGCGGGATCAGCGTGATCACCACCTGCGAGGAGGCGACCGACTGCCGCACGACCGATCCGGTGCACGCCAATCTGCTGGACGTACTGGCCATGGAAAACGGCTGCACCTTTGTGGGCAGCGGCATGGAGGACATCTTCTGGGTCAACGCGGTGGCCATGCTGGCGGGCGGCTGTAACCGGATCACGCGCATCGAGGGCGCGGTCTCCTACAACGTGGAGGACTACGGGCTGGCGCTGGCCAGAGCACACGGCGTGGGACTGACCCCCGAGGAATTCGAAAAGCAGATCGCCCACCCCGAGGTACTGGAGCCCTCCTACGTCTGGAACTCGAACGAGGCGCTGGCGGCTAAACTGGGGCTGACGGTGCGCAGCCGGACACAGAAATGCGTGCCCTGTTTCCACGATGAAAAACTCTATTCCGAAACGCTGGGGGAATGGATCCCCGCGGGAAACTGCATCGGCATGGCGGCGGTGGTGACCACCGAGACCTTTCAGGGCCCCGTGCTGGAGACCCGCTGCATCGGCAAGGTGTACGGCCCCGACGACGGGGACCTGTGCGACTGGCAGATCTTCGGCGAGCCGGACACAAAATTTCACGTGGTGAAGCCCGCCACCGTGGAGCACACCTGTGCCACCATCGTCAACCGCATCCCGTCGGTGCTGAAGGCGCCCGCCGGGATGGTCACATTGGACGAACTGCCACAAATCGGATATCTGACCTATCCGATGGAACTATATCTGTAAACCAAGAGCGGGGATGCCGTTTTCCACGGCATCCCCTATTGCGTATCCGGGTAATGTGTGCTACAATAAAGCAGAGAAAGGAGGTCGAAAGCATGTCACGACGTCTATCCTCCCTTGCGGCCGCCGGGCTGGCACTTGCCGTGCTGCTTTCGGCCTGCACACGCCCTGCGGAGGGCAACACCGCCGCCCCCACCGCTACGACGACGACAACAGAAGCACCGAAAGCGCCTCCCCGCCTGTCCGGCAGTTTTTACGCCGAGGATGCGGACGGCACCTCCCGCCTGTTCACCATCCGCCCGACAGAGGACGGGTATCTCGGTATGTTCGTCCATCATCTGACCGACGAAGACGGCATCCGGCAGGAGTCCCGCGGTGCCGTGATGACCGGACGGGAATGCGCCGACGGCGCCATTGCCGTGGAAGCAGGGCAGGAATTTTTCCGCATCACGACGCTTTCCGAGGACGTGATCCTGCTCGAGGGCACCGACGCCGGCGGGGAAAGCCCCTTTTCCGGCCGATATGTCCGCAAAAATGAGGATGAATTCCAGTACACGCTGCCCGAGCCGGAAAACGACGTGTATCTGCAAGTGGACGAGCACTGTGCCGTACGGATGGACATCGCGCTCGCGGCGGGCATCCGCGCGCAGCTGGGCCTGACCGACGACGCCTATCTGGACGAAGAACAGTTAGGCCGCGTGACGGAGCTCTCCCTCACCGATTCGTCCGCCATCTCGCTGGTGGGCATTGACGCCCTGCCCCGACTGCGAAAACTGCGGATCGAAAATGCCTGTCTCGGCGCGCTGCCCGATCTTTCCGCCTGTACCGCGCTGCGCGAACTGCGGCTACGCCGCAATCTCATCACCGATCTGTCCCCGCTGAACAGTGCCCCCTGCCTGCAGACGGCCGATCTTTCCGACAACCGCGTCACCTCGCTGGCGCCCCTTGCCGGCAACACGCAGTTGTTATCCCTGCGGCTGGACGGCAACTGCATCCTCGACTATGCCGCCGTGGCGGGCAACACCGCGCTTCGTACCGCCGTTGACAAGGGGTGTGACTTTACATTCGAAGAAGCGCTGGAAGCGGAGGAATTGGCCGTACAGACGGTCGCCTCGCTGACTGAGGGGCTGACCACTCCCCTGCAGAAAGAGGCGGCGATCTACCGCTTCATGATCGACAACACCGAATATTCCAAGATTGACTACCACGAATACGCTTTCGGGGCGGCCGCACTCAAAACACACTACGGCATCTGCCGCAACTACGCCGAGACCTTTGCGCTGCTGTGCAACCACGCGGGGATCGAGACCTTCGTCTGCGACAACGCGGACCATGCGTGGAATATCGTGAAGATCGGCGGGCAGTACTACCACGCTGACTCGCTCTGGGACGAAAATCACCCGGAATGGATCTATTTCAACCGCGGCTCGTGGTATATTTCGACCCGTGCCTCGCACGACTACGACACACGGCGCATCCCGACCGGACTTTTGGACATGGACCCGCTGGAAGCCCACGCGGCACAGCACGGCATATCCCTGCAAGGGGAGGACATATGAAGATGGCCACGCGTGGAACATCGTCAAGATCGACGGGCAGTGCTATCACTGCGATTCGCTGTGGGATGAAAGCAACGCCGACTGGGACTATTTCAACCGCGGCACCGGGTACATCATGAACGCGGGCTCTCACACCCATGATCTGCTGCGCTGCCCAAGCGGACTGCGCGACATGAGCCATGTGAGGAAGACCGGGCTGACGTGTACCCTGAAGATCTTTTGGGAATAGGCCGCTATACTGTGCACAATTAAGCACAACGGAGGAAAGATCATGCTGAATGAGACCCTGCTTGCCGAAATACGGGCATATATCGACAGATATTATGAGGATGCGACCACGATTCGCCAAATGCAATGCGGCGGCGTGTTTGCCAAAAGCGCCAAGGCCGTGCACGCCGAGCTGCTTGAGGATGCAGTCCCACAGCCGCTCATGGCCGCCGAAAACGGCGGGCTGGACGATGTGCTGCGGCAGCTGGACGAGAGTTTTTCGGATATGCTGCTGCGCAAGATCGATGAAAAGGGCATGACGGATGCCGCGTGCTACAAAAAGGCCCACATCGACCGCAAACTGTTTTCCAAGATCCGCAGTGACAGGCAATACCGGCCGAGCAAGTCCACCGCGCTGGCATTCGCGCTGGCACTGGAGCTGCCGCTCGACGAGGTGCACGATATGCTCAAAAAGGCGGGATACGCCCTCTCGCACAGCAGCAAATTCGATGTGATCGTGGAATATTTCATTCAAAAAGGCAACTACGACATCTTTACCATCAATGAGGCGCTTTTCGCCTTCGACCAGACGCTGCTGGGAACATAATTTGTCGCCTGCGAAGCGACCACACCGCCGCCGAAAAACCGTATACTGTGATCGTCAGGCAGAGATGCCGACGATCACAGTATTTTATTTTCGGAGGTAACAGACATGAAAAACAACACGACGGAACTGGTATTCATCCTGGACAGAAGCGGCTCGATGAGCGGGCTGGAGAGCGACACCATCGGCGGATTCAACTCGCTGATCGAAAAACAGCGCCGGCAGGAGGGCGCATGTTTCGTCACCACCGTGCTCTTTGACGATGTGTGTGAGACATTGCACGACCGCGTACAGCTGGACAAAGTGGCGCGGATGACAGAGAACGACTACACCGTGCGCGGCTGCACCGCGCTGATCGACGCCATCGGCGCGACCATCCGGCACATCAGCGACATCCACAGGTACGCACGCCCCGAGGATGTGCCGGCACACACCATGTTCATCATCACCACCGACGGCATGGAAAACGCCAGCAAGGCCTTTTCCGCCGACGAAGTGAAGCGGATGGTGGAGCAGAAAAAAGAAGCGGACGGCTGGGAATTCCTCTTCATCGGTGCCAACATCGACTCGGTGGAGACGGCCGGGCGTTTCGGCATCCGCGCTGACCGCGCCGTG
>JAZRVU010000024.1:0-11092 GCA_045599305.1 Acutalibacteraceae bacterium
TTTTCCAGCATCATGTCTTTCACCTTCATCAGGCGGGTGCGGCTGGAGCGATCGTTTTCTTCGAGCTTCATGGTGATATAGCGGATCGTCTCCTGCAGCTGCGGGATCTTCACGTGCTCCAGCGCGTTCACACGGCGGCGGGTACGCTCGATCTCTGCGGCCAGCATTTCGGTGGACTTTTCCACCTCAGCCAGATGCAGCATCAGCGGCAGCAGGTCATTCAGACGGGTCACCGCATCGTCCAGTTCAAAAGAAGTGAACGCAAAACCGTAAGGATACAGGTCGCCGTCGTTATCGGTGCGGGCATGGGAGGTGAACAGAGGGATCTCCACGCTCATCACATTGCGGGAGCCGACCTCCACCTCTACCTCCTGCTTGGGTGTCAGCAGTGCGGCGTCCAGCGCCTGCTTGCTCATGACGGAACTGGCCTGCACAAAATGGCGGTTAGCCTCCTGCAGCCGTTCTTCCACCTGCTCGCGCAGCGTCTTGTTTTCGCGGATCATATCCAAAAACCGGCGCATCAGTTCATCGCGCTTATCCTTCAGCAGTTTATGACCGCGCACAGCGGTGGAAAGCTGCTTCTTCAGCCGGGTCAATTCCATTCGGGTCGGGTTGACGTGCATGACCGCCACGGCGATCACCTCCTTTTTCACACAAACGCAGAATACAGTTATCCGCGATAGTATTTATCCAGCATCTCGTCCTTGATACGTTTCAGTTCGCCGCGCGGCAGGATGGACAGCAATTCCCAGCCGAGATCCAGTGTCTCCTCGATCGGCCGGTTGGAATCAAATCCCTGCGACACATACTCCTGCTCGAACCGGTCGGCAAACCGGGCGTAGATCTTGTCGATTTCCGTCAGAGCGGCTTCGCCCAGAATGGTCATCAGTTCCTTCGCATCCTTGCCGCGGGCATAGGCAGCGAACAACTGGTTCATGGTGCCGGCATGATCCTCACGGGTACGCCCCTCGCCGATGCCCTTATCCTTCAGACGGGAAAGCGACGGCAGCACGTCAATAGGCGGCATGACGTTCTTGCGATACAGTTCACGCGAAAGGATGATCTGTCCTTCGGTGATATACCCTGTCAGATCGGGGATCGGATGGGTCTTATCATCTTCCGGCATGGAGAGGATCGGGATCAGCGTGATGGAGCCGTTCTTCCCTTTCTGACGGCCGGCACGCTCATACAGCGTAGCCAGGTCAGTATACATATAGCCGGGATAGCCGCGGCGTCCGGGCACTTCCTTGCGGGCGGCCGAGACCTCGCGCAGTGCGTCGGCGTAGTTGGTGATATCCGTCATGATGACCAGCACGTGCATACCGCGGTCAAATGCCAGATACTCCGCCGCCGTCAGCGCCATACGCGGGGTGGCGATACGCTCGATGGCGGGGTCATTGGCCAGATTGACGAACATGACCGTGCGGTCGAGAGCACCGGTCTCACGGAAGGACTCCACAAAATAGTTGGATTCCTCAAATGTGATGCCCATGGCGGCAAACACCACGGCAAACGGCGTATCATCGCCGCGCACGGTGGCCTGACGGGCGATCTGCGCCGCCAACTGGGCGTGCGGCAGACCGGAAGCGGAAAAGATGGGCAGTTTCTGCCCGCGGACCAATGTATTCAAGCCGTCAATGGCAGAGATACCCGTCTGAATAAACTCCTGCGGATAGTTGCGGGCGGCGGGATTCATCGGCGTACCGTTGATATCCAGCCGTTTTTCGGGGATCAGCGCCGGGCCGTCGTCGATGGGGCGGCCAAGGCCGTCAAACACGCGGGAAAGCATATCCGGCGACACGGCCAATTCCATGGCGCGGCCGAGGAAGCGCACACGGGAGCCGGCCAGGTTGATGCCGGCGGCGCTTTCGAACAACTGCACGAGTGCGTTGCCGCCGTCCACTTCCAGCACCTTGCAGCGACGCTTTTCGCCGTTTGGCAATTCGATCTCGCCCAGTTCATCGTAGCTGACGTTCTGCACATCGCTGACCATCATCAGCGGGCCCGCGACCTCACGGATCGTCCGATATTCCTTTGGCATGAGCCATCACCATTCCTTACGTTCAATGTGGGCGCGGTCAGTCTTCCTGCGACTGCAGCGCATTTTCGATCTCCTTGTCCATCTGGGCAAGGCAGCCGGCCAGTTCGTCCCGAACATCGGCATCCGGCACATATTTCATACGGCCGATACGTTCGCGCACAGGCAGCGACACCAGCGGATCGATCGCGGCTCCCTGCTCCAGTGCAGCCAGCGCCTTATCATAAAAGCCGAGAATAGCCCGCATCAGGGCACACTGCTTGGAGAGTGAGGAATAAGTGTCCTCCTCATGGTAAGCGTTCTGATGCAGATAGTCCTCACGGATGGAACGCGCCACCTCCATCTTCAGGCGATCGCCTGAAGAAAGCGCGTCCATGCCGACCAGTTTCACGATCTCTTCCAGTTCCGCCTCATCCTGCAGCATACGCATCAGGCGGGCACGCAGATCCATCCATTCGGGATCCACATTTTCGGCAAACCAACCGGCAAGCTGATCGGTATACAGTGAATAACTGGTGAGCCAGTTGATCGCCGGGAAATGCCGCTTGTAGGCCAGAGCGGAATCCAGCCCCCAGAACACCTTGACGATACGCAGTGTGGCCTGAGAGACCGGCTCGGAGGTATCACCGCCGGGAGGCGACACGGCACCGATAACGGACAGGGCGCCCTCGCGTTCCTCACTGCCGTTCACTACCACACGGCCGGCACGCTCATAGAACTGCGCCAGACGGCTGCCGAGATAGGCGGGATAACCCTCTTCACCGGGCATTTCCTCCAGACGGCCGGACATTTCACGTAGAGCCTCGGCCCAGCGGGAGGTCGAATCGGCCATCAACGCCACCGTGTAGCCCATGTCACGGAAATATTCCGCAATGGTGATACCGGTGTAGATCGACGCTTCACGCGCCGCCACGGGCATATCGGAGGTGTTGGCGATCAACACCGTGCGCTCCATCAGCGAGCTGCCGGTGCGGGGATCCTTCAGTTCCGGGAATTCGTTGAGCACGTCCGTCATTTCGTTGCCGCGCTCGCCGCAGCCGATATAGACAATGATATCGGCCGCCGCCCACTTGGCCAACTGGTGCTGCACGACCGTTTTGCCGGAACCGAAGGGGCCGGGAACGGCCGCCACGCCGCCGCGTGCCAGCGGGAACAACGTATCGATCGAACGCTGACCGGTGACCAGCAGTTCGTCCGGCGACAGTTTCTTTTTGTAGGGACGACCTACACGTACCGGCCACGATTGCATCAGCGTCAGCGGCAGATCTTCGCCGTTCGCAGTCGTCAAGGTACACACCTTGTCGGTGACGGTGAACTCCCCTGCTTCGATGGACTTGACCGTTCCGATGATACCGGCCGGGACCATGATACGGTGCAGTACCACGGGCGTTTCCTGCACCGTACCCAGCACATCGCCGCCGCGCACGGCGTCGCCGACTTTCGCCACAGGCGTAAAGTTCCACCGCTTTTCACGGTTCAAGGACGGCACATCGACACCGCGCTGCAGATTGTTGCCGGTGCGGTTCATGATCTCCACCAGCGGACGCTGAATACCGTCGAAGATCGAGCCGATCAGACCGGGCCCCAACTCCACGCTCAGCGGTTTGCCGGTGGACTCCACCGCTTCCCCGGGGGCAAGGCCGGAGGTCTCCTCATAGACCTGAATGGAGGCACGGTCGCCGTGCATCTCGATGATCTCACCGATCAGACGCTGCTTGCTCACGCGCACCACGTCGAACATATTTGCTTCGTTCATACCGTCCGCCACGACCAGCGGGCCGGCCACTTTGGTGATGGTTCCCGTAACACCTGTTGCCATCAATCGTCACCCAACTTTTCTCATAAAGTTTCTTTAATTGAATATGATATCCGAACCGACGGCGCGCTCCACCGCGTCACGCAGACGCTGCACGCCGATACCGGTGTTGCCTTTCACTCCGGGAATGGGGATCACGGCAGGCAACATGGCATTTTCCAATTTTTTGATCTCGCGTTCCAGCGGTACGGCCAATTCCTCGGTAATGAAGATCACGCCGTACTGCCCATTGGCGACCAGATTGCGGAATGTGGGCACCGCCTGTGCCGGGTCATCGCAAGAAAAGATGGACAACCCCACGGCGGCAAATCCCTTTACGCTTTCCGTATCGCCCAACACTGCCACCTTAACCATACAGTTCCCGCACCCTTTCTCTGATATCGGCCGCAGGCTGACCTGTGCGGATCCCCACGGCAATGATGCGGATCACCTTGTCCTCCGCCTCACGTCCCATGAAATATCCGAGCAGCGGCTCGGCACCGGAGGTGACCGTCTGCCCCACCTTGGCCAGCGAAAGCAGATAATCGTCCACCCATTTTTCAAAAGATGCCGGTGAATGGCGATATGCCGCTATGGCCTCGTCGCAGGAATACTGCGTGATCCCGGCCAGCAGAGCCAGCATATCCTCTTCACCTGCCTGCAAGGCGGTCTTCCAGCCGTCAAGCAAAACGCCTTCACACGGGCAGAGCGCCACGTCCAGATACTCCGCCGACATATGGGCATGCGCCGCGCGCAGCGCCATCTTGACATCGGCGTAGAATACGGTAGCGCTCACCAGTTCGTTGAGCAAGGGGATGCGCGTAACGGCAGCCGCGTCCAGCATGGCCTGCATGGCCGCTTTATCCAGCACGGCGTCCGCCCGCTGGGCGTCGTTGCTCTGTGCCAGCACGTCGTATGCCTCGGACAATGCCGCAGCCAGCCACATGGGTAATTCCGAAAAGTCTTTTTCCTTCACAGCAAAAAGAATGTCTTTTGGCTGAAGCAATGCGGGCGAAAGCATCATGTCGCTCACATCACGGTCACCGAACACGCCTTTCAGGATCGTTTTGGCATTGTGCAGATCATTGCGCAGCAAAAACGCATTCAGGATCGACGGATCGGGCAGCAGGGACCGCATATATGTCCACGTTTCCTGCATCTGCTGACGCAGCAGTTCTTCCACCGTACCGGCGGGAGCAGCCTGTTCGCCAAAGCCCTTATCCTGCAAAACGGCGACCAGCGTGGCCTCATCCGAAGCGGCGATCAGCTGCTCCAGATCCGCACGGCTCAGAAGCGAGCACTCCCGCACACGCACACTACCGGTGGCAAATTCATAGGATCCTGCCATAGCGGCACCTCCTCCCCATCAGGTCTTCCGTCATCACGCTTCCCACAATTCGCGGCAGATGCAGCTTTCCAATTCGGCACGCCGCTCATCCAAAAGCGCTTCAAACGACAGATTTTCTTCGATATCTCCGTATTTCAGCACACAACCGCCGTCGATATCCGCCGGCACATCACCCATAGTCATCCCGAGCGATTCGGCAAATCCCGCCGGTACACGCGCCAGATCCGCTTTGGAAAGCAGCAGCACGCCGCCGGCCTCCGCGCGCTCACGGCAAAGACGAGCCAACAGCGCGAAATACTCCTCGGCCGGAAGCGCCCGCAGATACGCCAGCGTCGCCTGCACGGTGCGGTCGATCTCCTCCCGGCGGCAGCTCAGTTCAGCATTGCGCGCCGACAATTCCGCCGCAGAACGCGCTGTGCGCAGCTGGTGTTCCCGCACCTTAGCCGCTTCCTCGGCCGCTGCACGCGCTTCCTCAACCAGCGCTGCCTGCTCCTGCTCCAAACGGGCGGCGGCTTTCTTTTCCGCCTCCGCCTCGATAGCAGCAGCCGATTCCTGCGCTTGTGCCAGAATGCGCTCAATGATCTTTTCGTTCCCGTTCATGGCAAAAAGCCCTTTCGAATCAGATTTGGATGGAAAGCACCGTCAGCAGCGACACGATAAAGCCGAGCAGCGCATAGATCTCGACCAGCGTGACCGCGACCATGCCCTTGGAGAAGCTGCTCTCATCCTTAGCCACCAGCGAGATAGCCGACACAGCGGCCTTACCCTGTGCAATACCGGACAGCCAACCGCTGAACGCGATGGGCAGCGCGGCAACGATAAACATGATACCCTTCATCACGGGCAGATCGAGGTTGCCGGCCATGATGCCGCTGTTGGTCATGATCAAGAAGCCGACGATAAAGCCGTAAAGGCCCTGCGTGCCGGGAAGCAGCATCAAGGGCAGCAATTTACCGAACTTGGAAGGATCCTCGCGCATCACGCCCATAGCCGCCTGACCGGCGCCGGACACGCCCTTGATGGAGCCGATACCGGCCAGCACCGTAGCCAAAGTCATACCGATGATTGCAAAAACTGTTCCGAAACTCATGATTGTTTATCCCCCTGTAATTTGAAATATTTATTATGAAAAGCAAAGGCCTTGAACGGACGGCCGCCGCCTTCATAGAACTTGGCAAACATCTCGACATACTGCAGTCGGATGGTGTGGACATAGGAGCCCAGCGCATTCAGTCCGAAATTGATCGCATGGCCGATCACGAAGATCGGGATGAGCAGGAAGAGCGACCACACGCTCTTGCCGAACATCAGCGACAACTGGTTGAACACCTGCGCCATGACGCCCGTCGTGAGTCCCAACGCCATCAGACGCGTATAGGACATCAGGTCGCTGACATAGCCGGACACATCATACAAACTGATGACGCCGGAAAGCAATTTCATGATCGGATTCTTCTTCTGTCTCCCCTGCGTCAGGATCAAACCGGCTGCCGCGCCGATCATGATCCACTTGCCGACCTCGAACAGCGTACCGCCGTACAGGATCCCCGCCGCCAACACCGCGGCACCGCAGAGAAACACGATCCAGAAACCGCAGTCGAACAGCGCGCCCCATTTGTCACCGCTTTTCCACAACACATAGAACTTGGCACCGATGCCGGCCAGCACCTGGCAAAGACCGAGCGCAATGCTCAAGATCATCAGATCGGTCGCGCTGTGGATCGGATCCAGCAGGCAGGGCATCGTCCAGTTGGTGCCGAAATAGTGGTTGGCGATAGCGACCGGCGCATCTCCGAAGAAGCCGCCGAACACCAGGCCCCACAGGAAAGTGGAAATACCGCAGTACTGGAACAATTTCAAATTGTTATAAAGCCCCTTGTCGGGATGGCACTTTTTGATCATCAGCCATGTGCCGAGGATCAGCAGCAGACCGTAACCCGCATCGGAGAACATCATGCCGAAGAAGAAATAATAGAAGAAACTCATCAGCGGTGTGGGATCCACATCGGTGACATTCGGCATGGCATACATCTCGGTAAGCGACTGAGCCGGTGCCGCAAAGGCATTGTTGCGCAGTTTTACCGGTGCCGTTTCCGGGTCGGCCGGTTCCAGTTCCACCGCTGCACCCAGCGCCGTCAACTGCGCTTCCAGTTCCGGTGCATCCACCTGCGGCACATACCCACTCACCACAAAGGCGTGACGGCTGTGATCGACTTGACCGATCGCACGGTATTTTTCCGCACGGGCGGCAAAATAGTCTGCCGTATTCTCGATCGCACGCCGGCGGTCGGCCATGGTGGCCATCTTCTGCCGCAGTTCGTCCCGCCGCTCGGTAAGTGTTTTTTCCTGTTCATCGAGCGCCTGCAGGCGTTCGGCCGGCAGACCGTCTGTCAGCGTCATCGGCTTGACAAAGCCGATCGCCCGCACCGCCGCGCTGAGCGCTTCTTTCTGTTCCCGCAGCCCGAGTATCGCCGCATAGGTCTGCCCCTGCGACACACTCACGATCTCTGCCGAAAACAGCAATTCGGGATCCCGCTCGGCCAGGGTGGCACTCAATGTCTCCGCCGTGTATATCGTGGGAGCCGAGCCGATCAAAGCGATCGTGGAACGCGTACCGGCAAAGTCAAAGGGGATATCCAGCGAGAGCCACGGCTCCAGCTGTGCCCGCGCCACACGGATGCGGGACTTGTCGGCTGCCAGTTCCGCCTCATCGCGCTGCCACTGCAGCAGATCGTTGCAGTCCTGCAGCACCTTACTGCTTTCGGCCGCCACGGCGGCAAATTCCTCTTCGGAAAGTTCTCTTTTCCCGCTGAAAGAGGCAAGCAAGCCCTTCTTTTCGGGCACCACGCGATCCAGCATGGCCAGTGCCTGCTGCGCTGTCTGTGCCGAGCGGTCAAACACCAGCGCCTGCGCCTGCATATCCGGCCGTGAAAAGCCTTCCGGCGGCGTATCGTCCGATTCGATCTGCATCACGCCCAAGCGCTGCAGACATTCCATCACGGCTTTACGCTGTGAACGAAGCGCACACACGCGCACCTGCTCCATTTGCAGTTTTGCCAATGCGGTCTCACCTCCTCCTCATATCATGATAAATGATCCTATTCTGTTAAAAGACGTGCGGCTGCTTTCACAGCTTTTTCGCGATTCTTTTCCGCTGTCGAGCGAATATCGGCGCAGGCGGCCTCCGCCTTTTCGGCTGCCGCACGCTGCAGCTGTGCACAGGCCTCTGCCGACTGCGCCTCTGCCTCCTGCTCGGCCACCGCACGCTCCTCACGGGCTTGACGACGCAATGCGGTGATCTGCTCATTCACTTCGGCCAAACGGGCATTGGCGCGCGCTGTTGCTTCGCGCTCTGCATTATCCCCCTGCCGCTCCGCTTCACGGATGCGGGTGATCATATCCTGCACCATATCGGCACCCCCAAATTTTAACTAAACATATATATTATATACGAATCTATATTATAATTCAACTACAATTTTTACTTTTTTTATCATTTTACATACAAAATTTTTAAAGTTTTTTCCATTCAAACGCCATGCGGGGGTCGCCGTTTGCCAATGTGATCGTCCCGCAAAACACGAACCCGTTGCGGGCCACGGCATTCTGCATCACTTTGTTGTCTGCATGGGTGTCGATCCGCAGATGCGGTATCTGCGCTTTGGCAAAATCCGCTGCCAGATCGAAAAAACGAGGGCGTCTGCCGCTGCTGGCCACCCTGTGCAATGTACCGTAAGGCGTGTTGTCATGCCACACACCGTCAATGACTGCATAGGTCGGCTCCGGCCGGGTGAAAAACACGAAAGCGCCCAGCAGCCCGGTTTCATCCTCTGCCATATACAATTCCCCGCGGGCGATATCCTGCCGCAGCTGTTCTTCGGTGGGCGTGGTACTCCCCCACTGATGCGGATTCCCTGTTTGGGCCATGAAGACACGGGCCGCGGCATATAGCGACAACAGCGCCGGCATATCCTCGGCTGCAGCCTTACGGATCATAGTGTTCCCCCTCTTTCTGTGCAGCACAATGAAATGAAAAAAGGGGCTGCACCCTTGCGAATGCAGCCCCGGATTGCGCAACTTACAGTTCCGCGAAATATTTGATGGTGCGAACCATTTGGCTGGTGTAGGAGTTCTCGTTGTCGTACCACGACACGACCTGCACCTGATAGGTGTCATCGTCGATCTTGGTGACCATGGTCTGGGTGGCATCGAACAGGGAGCCGAACTTCATGCCGACCACGTCGGAAGAAACCAGCTGCTCCTCGGTGTAACCGAAGGAAGCGGAAGCGGCAGCCTTCATAGCGGCGTTGATGCTCTCCTTGGTGACGTCCTTGCCCTTCACGACAGCGACCAGAATGGTGGTGGAGCCGGTCGGCACAGGTACGCGCTGAGCAGAGCCGATCAGTTTGCCGTTGAGTTCCGGAATGACCAGACCGATAGCCTTGGCGGCACCGGTGGAGTTGGGAACGATGTTCTGCGCACCGGCGCGGGCACGACGCAGGTCGCCCTTGCGCTGCGGGCCGTCCAGGATCATCTGATCACCGGTGTAAGCATGCACGGTGGTCATGATACCGGAGACGATGGGATAGGTCTTGTTCAGGGTGTCGGCCATGGGAGCCAGGCAGTTGGTGGTGCAGGAAGCGGCAGAGATGATCTGATCATCCTTGCTCAGGGTCTCATGGTTGACGGAATAAACGATCGTCTTCAGATCGTTGCCGGCAGGAGCGGAGATAACGACCTTCTTGGCGCCGGCTTCGATGTGAGCCATGGACTTCTCTTTCGAGGTGTAGAAGCCGGTGCACTCGAGCACGACATCCACGCCCAGCTCGCCCCAGGGAGCATCCTTGGCATCCTTGATGGCATAGATCTTGATTTCCTTGCCGTCCACGATGATGGAATCGTCAGTGGAATCGACCGTGTGCAGATTCTCGCCGGGGACACCGATGAAGGAACCCTGAGCGGTATCATACTTCAGCAGATGAGCCAGCATCTTGGGGCTGGTCAGATCATTGATCGCCACGACCTCATAACCTTCGGCAACAAACATCTGACGGAAAGCCAGACGGCCAATACGACCGAAACCATTGATAGCCACTTTAACGGACATAACATTCTACCTCCATAATTTCAAACTTGAGAATATCATACCCCTTTTTTGAAGAATTTTCAAGTCGTTTCCTGAATTTTTCCATCTATTTTTTCACTTTGGTCACTTTCACAAAAATCCATTCGCCATTCCAAGAAATTTGCGTGGGAATTAGCCATTGCCATTTTATTCTTTTACGGATTTTTTCGACCAAATCAGTTGCAATTTCCCAAATGCTCTGTTATAATGTTGTCAAATCATCGAATGATTTGAAAAAAGGAGCCATGTCCCGTGCGTCAAAAGCTTTACGGCAACACTGTCACGCCCTCCTGCGAGACCTGCCAGAGAGGCCATCTCTCGTTCGACGGAAAAGTGGTACTTTGTCCCCGCCGCGGTGCCATGCCGCTTTATGAGAACTGCCGCAAATATATTTACGATCCGCTCAAACGCATTCCGCAGCGGCTGCCCAAGCAGGCAGAGCACACCGCGGAAGAATTTTCACTGGACTTATCAGAATAATTGAAATTTTGTCTTGACAAATCCGTTAAAACGCGGTATAATCCCATTCGTGCCGCACACGCGGGCCTTTAGCTCAGTTGGTTAGAGCAACCGGCTCATAACCGGTCGGTCCCGGGTTCGAGTCCCTGAAGGCCCACCAAAATCTGGGTACCAGAGGCCGACGGCAGTCCGGCGGCCTCTGGCCTCCGAAATCACATATAGGGGCATAGCTCAGTTGGTAGAGCAGCGGTCTCCAAAACCGCGTGCCGAGGGTTCAAGTCCTTCTGCCCCTGCCAAAAAGATGACCGACGCAACAGCGTCGGTCAT
>JAZRVU010000025.1:0-5368 GCA_045599305.1 Acutalibacteraceae bacterium
TGGCTGGGATGGGTGGAGTTGAACCACCACGCACGGAGTCAAAGTCCGTTGTCCTACCGCTAGACTACACCCCAGAATATATACACCCCGCAGGGGGCTATTTAGCGGAATGAGGACACCGGGTGAGGTGTCCTCATTCAAATGGGGTGGATAATCGGATTCGAACCGATGGTCTCCAGTGCCACAAACTGGCGCGTTAACCAACTACGCTATATCCACCATATGAATGGCGCGCCTGAAGGGACTCGAACCCCTGACCCTCTGCTTAGAAGGCAGATGCTCTATCCAGCTGAGCTACAGGCGCCTGTTGACAATGTGGAGCGGGTGATGGGAATCGAACCCACGCGACCAGCTTGGAAGGCTGGGGTTCTACCATTGAACTACACCCGCGTGGCGTACCGTATCACGGCAACGGTTATCATACCATATCCGCAAGGGGTTTGTCAAGACAAAATATGAAATTCTTTTTTCATTTTTCCTCTTCGCGGCAGAGGATCAGCGTGCGGTAAATATCGTTCACCTGACAGGTGTAGTCCCACATGGCCTCTCCGTCCAGAAACGGCTCCACATATTGCCGCACCCGGCGGGCGTTGGCGAAAAACAGCTGGGCATTGGCAAAGGTGCTTTCGGAGAATTGCAGTTCCACCGTGTCGGCCCCGTCCGCCACCTGCCGGGCGACCGCTTCGGCGATCAGCGAGCGGTCGTAGGTGCCCAGACACCGGTTTTCCCTGCGGTAATAGTTGGCGGCGGTGGCGGTGCAGGTGTCCACGCCGAGGTTGTCCTCGTCAATGCTGTGGGAGAGCAGGATCTCCTCGGTGGTCAGATTGAAGAAGGTGTGGTGGGTGAGGTCGTCCACGTCGTCCCATGTGACATCCAGATGATAGCCGCGTCCGTCGATCTCCACCAGATCCCACATATGGGAGGCGCCGCCGGTGGCCGTACCGCTGACCAGCGTGCAGCCGATACCCGCCCGGTCGAGCAGGATCTGCATGGCGCGGGCGTAGCCTTCGCACACGGCACGTCCCTCCACCAGCGCACCGTAGGCGGTGAAGGCGGACGGACGGCGCTGGGCGGGCGCAGGGGAGGCGGCCGTTTCGGTGTCATAGGTGACGCGGGCGGCCAGCATGTCGTGCAGCAGCAGTTCCTTTTCATAGGCACCGGCGCTTTCCGGCACGGCGGCCAGCAGCTCGGTGATCGTCTGCTCCAGCACCTCGGCGGCGGCCTGCCGCTCGGCATAGGGCATGGTGAGGGTGAGGCAGAAAATATCGTAATAGTCGATATCGTCCAGCCGGTAGCCCTCATAGCTGTAGGTGTTGCCGATGTAGAAGAACTGCGGGTTGTCGTTGGTGAGGGCGTTGAACAGCAGACGTGCCTCGCTGCTGCTGGTCATGGCGACAGGCAGCTGCACCTTCAGCCCTATGTAATCGGTGGAGCCGTCGGCAGAACGAATACTGATCCATGTGTCGGTGCGACATTCCCGCATGGCGCTGTACACCGCGGCATACATCTGCTGCATCCGCGGGGACAGACTGCGGTAGCACCGGCGGCCGGCATATTCGGCCGAATAATCGGTATCGGTGGGTGCCGCGGGGGGATCCGGCTGCTGCCAGCCGGGCAGCGCCCACTGAAAAGAGCAGTCGCCGAGAAGCAATATCACAGCCGCCGATACGGCAGCCACAGCGGCGCGCAGCCGACGCATATTGCTCCCCCCTTTATAAAACATTCCTTAATAATATTGTATCACGCAGCCCGCCGATTTTCCATTGAGATATCCGACGATTTTTCGATGGGGCGGCGCGGCAGAAACTGGTCAATCAGCCGAGAGGCGTTTCGGCCATCTCAAAACGCATGGCATCGCCCACCCCCACGAACTCCCCTTTGGGCGGGCAGAGGACGCTGACGTTGCGCTCGTTGTGCCGCGCCAGCGCGTACAGGTCGTCCCGCGCCGCGGCGAACTGCGAGGTGAGGATGTCCGAACGCACCAGATTGATGAGCGTGCCGAAATCGGTATCCGCTTCGTCAAAGCGGGAGGCGACAAAGTATTGGTCGATGAGGGCGGCCACGATCTCCCCCTGCGCATTGGCGCAGCCGCGCCGCCCGCTGTGCCAGCCGGTGTAGTGCAGCAGGTCGACCGTCTGCGCGGCCGACAGGGTGCGGGCGCCACTTTTCATGTTCACGGTGCCGGCGGCCGATTCGTAGGAGATGTTTTCAGGGAGGGTGTAGATCAGGCCGTCACCGAGATAGGTCACATATTTTTGCAGGTTTTGATACGTCAGCACGGCGTAATGGTCGATGTCCACGCCCAAAAGGTCACTGATCTGTGCGGTCACGGCGGGTATGCCGTCCATAAGATACATCTCAAAAAGACGGCTCTGCTTCACGCCGACCGTCACCGTCGTTTCGCGGGGGACGGGGATCACCCGCACCCGGGCGAGAGCGGGCTCGGCCGAAAGCACCACGAACCCCTGCGCGCCGCCGGCCTCCTCCGTGATGAGCAGCAGCGTGTGGTTTTGCCTGACAGTGGGTACCTCTGTCGGCTGCGGCTGCGGCTCATCTGCCGTGCCGTAATTCTGCTGCCAGAATTCCGATACGCCCCAGATCATCACGCCGCCGAAAAGCACCAGAAATACCAGAAACGTGATCAGAAATGCCACGCTGCTTTTCATGCCGCGGCCGGTCTTCCTGGACATGGGACCCCTCCTTACCATTTTCTATTATCATTATACCGTTTTTATCGACAAAAACAATTACAGTTTTGTAACCATTTGAAAAACGGCGTATGCCATAATCAAAACAAAGAGGTATCAAGAGAAATCGAAAGAAAACAGCAGAGATACATTTGTAATTTAAACAGTTTCGTAAAAATCAAATAAAATGCAGAATTTCCGTGATAAACAAGCGATTTTTCGGTTGACAAACCCGAAAAGTTGTGGTATTATCATACAGCATCAAGGGCAAGACTGCCCGCCTGCACCGCCTGACGGTGTAAGGAGAATCAATACAAGGAGGAATATCCCATGTCCACTTATATGGAAAAGGCCGGTCAGGTCGAGCGCAAATGGTATGTGATCGACGCCGCCGGCAAGCCGCTGGGTCGCGTGGCCGTTCAGGCTGCCGTGCTGCTTCGCGGTAAGCATAAGCCCACCTTCACCCCCCATGTCGATTGCGGTGACCATGTCATCATCATCAACTGCGGCAAAGCTGTCCTCACCGGCAACAAGCTCGAGAAGAAGATGTGGTACCGTCACACCGGCTGGATCGGCGGTCTGAAGGCTACCAAGTACGCCACCCTGATGGAGCAGCGCCCCGAAAAGGCGATGGAGCTGGCTGTCTGCGGGATGATCCCGGACACCACCATCGGCCGCGAAGCGCGTACCCGTCTGCGTGTCTATGCCGGTGCTGAGCACAATCATGCCGCTCAGAAGCCGGAAGCGTACGAACTGTAAGGAAGGAGGCTGCACAACATGGATTTTAATGCGAGACCGTATTTTTACGGCACCGGTAGAAGAAAGAAGTCCGTCGCCCGCGTTCGCCTGTATGCCGGTACCGGCAAGGTGACCGTGAACGATCGTGATATCGACGAGTATTTCGGTCTGGAGACCCTGAAGCTCATTGTCCGTCAGCCTCTGGCGCTGACCGGCAACGATGAGAAATTCGATGTCGAGTGCCGTGTCGCCGGCGGCGGCGTGGCCGGTCAGGCCGGTGCGATCCGTCACGGCATCGCCCGCGCCCTGCTGCAGTATGACAGCGAAAATCTGCGTCCGGCTCTGAAAAAGGCCGGTTTCCTCACTCGCGACCCGAGAATGAAGGAACGCAAGAAGTATGGCCTGCGCGGCGCCCGTCGTGCTCCGCAGTTCAGCAAGCGCTGAATCGTCTTCGGCTTATTTCAAAAAAACGACCGGAAGGCTTTTGCCTTCCGGTCATTTTTTGTGCTTATGTTTTTGGGGGATCGAAGACCGTGATCACCCGCTTTTCGCATCCGGCGGGGGAGTATTCCCACCGCGGGATGTGGCCGCCGGTGATAAAGTATTTGAGCGGTGAAGCCGGCGCGGGGGTGCTGTCCTGTGTGTCGATGATGACCAGCTTCAGTTTCATGCGGGCGGGCAGGATGCTTTTGATGTACACCCCTGCCCGCTGACCGGGACGGATCCCCTCCCGCCATTCGGCCAGCCCTGCGAGATTGGGGGTCAGTTCCACGAAAATGCCGTAGGGCTCCACCGAACGCACCACGCCCGCCACCGTTTCGCCGGCGGCAAACAGGGCGGCGTTTTCCTCCCATGTGCCCAGCAGTTCCCGCTGCGAGAGGCAGATGCGCCCGTTTTCATTGGAGGTGATCACGCCGAGGATGCGGTCGCCCACCGCAACACGGACGGCCGGGTGGGGAATGCGGCTGACCGAAATGCCGGCAATGGGCATGAGTGCGGGCAGTCCGCAACCCACATCGCAGAAGGCGCCGAAGGGCTCCAGCCGCGTGACCCGTGCCGGAATGACATCGCCGCATCGCAGGTGATCCAGGTAGTCGCGGCGACAGCGCTCCTGTGCCGCCCGGCGGGAGAGCAGTGCCCGCACCCGCCCGTTTTCCTCGGTCACGGCCTGCACCGTGAAGCAGACCGGCTTGCTCACGCGGGAGATCAGGGCGATATCCCGTGTGGTGCCTTCCGCGATGCCCATGGCGCCTTCGGCATAGGGGATCACCCCCTCGCCGCAGGGCAGTTCTACATACAGGTCATGTGCCGCGTCGCAGCGCAGCGCGCGTGCTTCCAATACCGTGCCGGCGAGCATGGCCTCCCGCAGCGCCGCTGCCGAAGTCAGTGCTGCCCGGTTGCGGGCGGTATCGACCAGTTGTCCCTCGGGTGTATAGGTTGCCATGTTGACCATCCTTTCACGGGGACGCTGTGGCATCTCCGTTGTTTTTCATTCATGGCATATCCTATGCGGTGTCGGCGCGGAAAATGAATGCCCTTGACATTTTCGGCATTTTTCGTTACAATAATAAAAACTGGGATTTTAAGGAGGAATTGTTTATGGCGACCTGTGAAAAATGCGGCAAAGAGATCATGGAGGGCGAGACCCTTTGCGCGGAATGCGCAGCAAAACAGACGGCTCCCCAGTTTCAACCCGACCTGTCCGCTGTTCCCTCGGAACCGGTTCAGCCGACCCAGCGGCAGGACTTCCGTATTTCGCTGACGCGTGAACAGCTTCCGGCTGAATATCGGCCGCTGAGCGCATGGGGCTATTTCGGCTATCAGATCCTGTTTGCCATCCCGCTGATCGGGTTCATTTTCCTGCTGGTGTTCGCACTGGGCGGCACCCGCAATGTGAACCTGCGCAGTTTTGCCCGCTCCTATTTCTGCGCGCTGCTGATCGC
>JAZRVU010000026.1:0-9337 GCA_045599305.1 Acutalibacteraceae bacterium
TATGTGAACGCCCAGTTCGTGCAGGATACCCTGCCGGTGCCCACCACCCTGCCCGAAACGACCGGCATCGCCCTCACGACTACCGCCGCCGATGCCGCGGCGACCACGGCGGCGGACGGCGTCACGACCACGACTTCGGCCACGGCCACGACCACGGGCGTGGTCCATGATCCCACCGCCCCCACCACGGCCACGACCACGCAGGCCGTCGTGCCGGGTGCCACGGTGGTCATAGATTAAAAAAGAGAGCCGCCGAAAAGGCGGCTCTCATCGTGTTTGTCACACGGTCACATCAGCGCGGCGAGCAGCAGCATTTCCCGCGCCTTTTGGTAGATCGGCTCGAACTGATCGAGCGGCAGGGGATTTTCGCCCCGACCCAGTTCAATGGTGAAGCCGGGACGTCCCGTCTCCTCGATGAACCAGTCCTTGAATCCGCCGTGGGAGGCGGTGCCGGTGGGCTCGGCCACCCGGTAGCCGGAGGCGCAGGCCAGCACGTCGGCCATCAGCCGGGCGCGGGCGGGGGTACGGGCACCGTATTGCCAGTAGATCTCCTCCCCCTGCGAATGGAGCGCCAGCACGTGGCGAAAGTCGCCGCGACGGCAGAGGGCGGTCAGCGCGCGGGTCTCCGGCTCGCTTTCGGCCGCCTCGCCCGCGAAACGGCGGGGGGCGGGGCCGCAGATGCCCTCGCGCCGCTCCAGTGTCAGCAGCTGTGCCCGTCCGGCGTCGAAATTGTGGTTGATGTCCACCCCGCGGGCGTTCGCCTGCCACAGGCCGGGGGTGTCGCCCCCGATCCCGGCCACCAGCGGGGCATATTCCCCCGCCGCGGCGCTGCCGCCCAGCGCGATATCCACCCCGTCGGGGTTCACCTGCGGGATCATGACGAGGCACCGCCCCGCCATGGCGCGGCGAAAGTCCATCCCGATCAGCTGCCCGTCGCCGCCCAACGCGGCGCAGATCTCCTCGCACAGCCGCAGCAGCACCAGCGATGTGACCCACTCCTGCCCGTGGAACGCGGCGGCATAGAGCACGCGGTCGCGGCCGCCGCCGATGAGCAGGCCGTAGATCTCCCGCCCCAACACGCTGTGTCCCACCGGCTGCAGCTCCAGAAAACGGTAGCGGCCGCACAGCGCCGTCAGCAGCGCCCGCACCGTGCCGGGATCCGCCGGCTGCGGTACCACGATGGTATTTTGCATCTCCCATATGCCCCTTTCTCTGCCTGTTCATCTCTACATATATATCATACAGGAGGCGTCTTATGAATCTCATCGAAAAACCGTTGTCGCAGGACTACAAATATACGGGAAAAATCGTCAATCTGCGGGTGGATGAGGCCCTTTTGCCGAACGGTGCCCACGCCCTGCGCGAGGTGGTGGAGCATCCCGGCGGGGTGTGTGTCGCCGCCCTGACCGACCAAGAGGAATTGCTGTTCGTGCGGCAGTTTCGCTACCCCTATGCCGAGGTGGTGTGCGAACTGCCCGCCGGCAAGCTCGAGCGGGGGGAAGACCCGCTGGTGGCCGGCCGCCGCGAGCTTGAGGAGGAGACCGGTGCCTCTGCGGCGCGGTTCACCTCGCTCGGGCGGCTCTATCCCTCCCCCGGCTACTGCGGCGAGATCATCCACCTCTATCTGGCCGAGGGGCTCACCTTCGGCGAGACCCACCCCGACGAGGACGAGTTTCTGGAGGCGGAGCGCATCCCCCTCACAAAGGCGGTGGAGATGGTGCTGGCCGGTGATCTGCCGGACGCCAAAACGCAGGTGGCGGTGCTGAAGGTGGCCGCCCTGCGGGGACGGCAGTGAAAATTTTTTGAAAAATTTTCAAAAATAGGATTGACAAATGCCCCCGTTTTGCATACTATCTTTATTAGAGCACGCCCGCTTTGCACAACGGGCCCGTGTCCCCACTGTTCCGCGACCTGCGGAAAAATCTTTTCGGAAGGATGAAATTCGTGGTTTTTGAGAAAGTAAGAGCGATCCTGTGCAATCAGTTTGACGTGGGCGAGGACGAGATCACCTCCTCCACCCGTTTCAGCGAGGATCTGGGCGCCGATTCGCTCGACGCCGTGGACATGCTGATGTCTCTTGAGGATGAGTTCGATGTGGAGATCCCCGACGAGGAGATCGAAAACATCCACACGGTCGGCGAGATCGTGAGTTACATCGAAGAACATCTTTGATCGCAAAAGCGAAAAAGCGCGTTGGCCGCAAGGCCATCTTGCTTCTGCTTTTTTTATTGCATTTCCCGTTCGGCAATGAACACCCGCACCGGCTTGCCTTTGGACAGGCACTTTTTGATGACAAAGGATGTCCCGTGCGATTGGCCGTCCCAGAAAGCGAGCACCAGATCGCTGTAGTCGATGATCTGCAGATTGCGCAGGAGGGGCGCCCTGCGGCCGTGGGCGGCGTAGTCGGGACGGAATTCGGTGAGCGTCAGCCCGTGGGAGCGGGCATACTGTGCGGCCGAGGTGTCCACCCCCGCCGCACCGCCGGAGACGATCTCGGTCACCTCGGGCGGCAGATAGAGCGAGAGATCCGGCACAGTCAGCCCGCGCGACCCGATCACAGCCACCTTCATACCGATCCCTCCTTTTTTCTTGAGGCGCCATTTAATTCTAACATATTTTCCCACCCGAATGCAAGGGGGAAATGCCATAAAACGGGCATACTCTTCGGGGAGGGATGATACATGGCCTATCTTCAAGCGGCGGGGCTGCAGAAGTGCTACCGGCAGGGCGGGCGGGAGACGGCTGCCCTGCGGGACGCGACCTTTTCGGTCGGCCGGGGCGAGATGGTGGCCATCGTGGGGCGCTCCGGCTCGGGCAAGTCCACGCTGATGAACCTGCTGGGCTGTCTCGACCGCCCCACGGCGGGCAGTTACCGGCTGGACGGCCGGGAGGTGGCGGCGCTCTCCCGCGGGGAACTGGCCGCCCTGCGCAACCGCGAGATCGGGTTCGTGTTTCAGCAGTTTCATCTGGTGGGCGGCCTCACCGCGCGGGAAAACGTGGAACTGCCGCTGGTCTACCGCGGCCTGCCGCGTGCCGACCGCCGCCGCCGCGCCGAGGAGGCGCTCGACTGTGTGGGGCTGGGCGACCGGCTTTCTCACCGGCCGGCCGAGCTTTCCGGCGGGCAGCAGCAGCGGGTGGCCATCGCGCGGGCGATGGTGGGGGAGCCGCCGCTGCTGCTGGCGGACGAGCCCACCGGCAATCTGGACACGCGGTCGGCGGCCGAGGTGATGGCGGTGCTGCACCGCCTGCACGGGCAGGGGCACACGGTGCTGCTCATCACCCACGATACCGCGCTGGCGGCGAGTCTGCCCCGCTGCCTGCACATGGAGGACGGCGTGCTGCACAAATGAGCGCCGCGTACCGAAAATGATGTTTGGCCTGTCGGGCAAATGATGTTGCCTTCGGCAATGATGTATGCTTCGCATATGATGTGCCCTGCGGGACATATAATAAACAAAACCTGCTGAAAAGGAATCCTCATTTTCCTTCTCAGCAGGTTTCACTTTTTTACACGGTGCCGTCGCTTTCCATCAGGGTGATGGTGACATCCAGCGTGTCCACACTGCGGCGGTTCTGGTCGATGCGCAGCAGGGTGATGGTCACCTTGTCTCCCACGGCGTAGGCGGTGAGCTGCTCGCGCATTTCGGCATAGCTCTTCACCCGTTCGCCGTTGACGTGGGTGATGATATCCCCCACCCGGGCGGCGGTGCCGGTGAAGCTGGAGCCCTCCTTGATGGAGGAGATATAGAAGCCCTCATAACCGCTGTAGCGGTTGAAGGTGTACCCCTCGATGCCCAGCATGATGCGGCCCTTCACAAAGCCGTACTGCACCAGATCGTTGAGCACGCGGCTCGCCTCGTTGATGGGGATGGAGAAGCCCAGCCCCTCGTAGCCGCTGGCCACGATCTTGGCGGAGTTGATGCCCACCACCTGCCCGGAGGAGTTGATGAGCGGGCCGCCGGAGTTGCCGGGGTTGATGACGGCGTCCACCTGCAGGCACTTGATGGCGTAGTTGGTCTCTTCGTAGACGTCGCGGGCCAGACCGGAGACCATGCCGCCGGTGACCGTCCACCCCAGACCGCTGTTGTTGCCCAGCGCCAGCACCCGCGCGCCCAGACGCAGGGCGTCGGAGTCGCCGAACACGGCGGGGGTCAGGTTTTCGGCGTCCACCCGGATGACGGCGAGGTCGGTGGTGGTGTCATATCCCACGATCTCGGCGCTCTCGAACACGGTGCCGTCGTACAGCTCCACCTCGATGCGGGAGAAGACCTTGCCGGTGTCCTCATTGTAGACGCAGTGGGCGTTGGTGATGATATAGCCGTCCTCTGTCCACACGATACCGGTGGCCTCGCCCGCCTCGGTCTCCTCATTGCTCGGGGTGTAGAAGAAGCTGCTGCGGTTGTCGATGGAGAACATCCGGATGATGACGGTGGAATTGAGGTTGGTCGCCACGCACTCCTCGTCGGTCAGCCCCTCGCGCTTGGGCTCGTTCGTGATGATCTGGGGGGCGTCGGGATTTTTCTTTTCGGTGTTGTGCTGCGAGGTGCCGCTGTTCGTGGGGCTGTTTATCCGGCCGCTGATGAGCAGCACCGAGCCGATGAGGCTGGCGGCGCAGATGATCGCCAGCACCACCACCAGAATGACCGTGCCGGTGTGACGGCGCTTGGGCGGCTTGGGCGACTGTGTCGGCTGCTGCGGTGCGCCCCAGCCGTAGGGGGACTGTGGCGGTGTGGGCTGCCACGACTGCTGCGGCGGCACGGGGGGCGTGGGCGGCGCCGTCCACTGCGAGGCGTTGCTGCTCCACCCCTGCTGCACCGGCGGTGCCGGCGGGTCAGCGGGGGCTTCGGGAGCCTGCCCGGCCGGTGCCTCCCCGGGCACCGGGACATTTTCGCTCACATTCTGCGGTTCTTGCGGATTTTGCTGATCGTTAAACCAATCGGCCATAACATTCATCCTTCCTTTGCGGATTATCTTTATCATATTTCCCGAATGTGTTTTTCATTTGAAGAAACATGGTATATTTTCTGAAATCATGCGGAAGTTTCTTCATGCGGAAGTTTCTTCCGCTGCCGACAGGCGGAAACAGAACTCGCAGTATTCGCCCTCGGCCGAGCGGACGGTGATCTCCCCGCCGTGCAGGCTGATGATATTTTTTACGATGTACAGCCCCAGTCCCGCGCCGCTCTTGTCCAGACCGCGGGAGCGGTCGGATTTATAGAACCGGTCGAAGATGTGGGGCAGTTCCTCGGCGGAGATGCCGGGGCCGGTGTTGCGTATGCGGCAACTCACCAGCCGCCCCTGCGGCTGCAGCGAGAGGGTGAGGGTGCCGCCCTCGTTGATGAATTTGGTGGCGTTGTCGATGAGGTTGTAGACCACCTGACCGATCAGGTCGCGGTCGGCCAGCACATAGCAGCGGCCGGCGTTCTCCAACCCCTCCACCGTGATCTGCTTTTCCTCCAGCCGCTGCTCAAAGGAGAGCAGGGTGGTGCAGCACAGTTCGGAAAGGTCGAACCGGGTGCGGGTGAGGGTCATGGCGCCGCTGTCGATGCGGGAGAGATCCAGCATCGAGCGCACCAGCCGGGAGAGCCGCTTCACCTCGTCCGAGACGATCTGCAGGTAGTGATCGCGCCTCTCCGGCGGGATGGTGCCGTCCAGAATGCCGTCGATGAAGCCGGAAATGGTGGTCATGGGCGTTTTCAGTTCGTGGGACACGTTGCCCACAAACTGGCGGTGGGTGCCCTCCACCGAGGAGAGGGAGGCCGCCATGCTGTTGAGTGCGGCGGCCAGCTGTGCCACCTCGTCCCGGCCGCGCACCGTCAGCCGGTAACTGAAGTCCCCCTCCGCAAAGCGGCGGGTGGCCTCCGCCATCTGCTTGAGCGGCCGCACCAGCCGGTAGGTCAGCACATAGGTGGCGGCAAAAGCCAGCGCCAGCACCGTGGTGGCCGACCAGAAGAACACCTGCAGGTTGGTGGTCAGATAGGCGGTCAGCGAATCCATGGGGGAGGAGACCAGCACATATTCCACCGTGTCACCGCCATAGACCACCGCGGCCACGCCGGTGTACTGCCCGTCCGCATACAGCCCGCCCAACGTGCCGGTGAAAAACCAGTTGCCGTCGGCGGCGTTTTCGCGGATGAGCGCCATCACGCTTTCGGGCACCGTTTGGCCCACCGCCACCTCCGCGTTGGTGGAGAGCAGCACATGGCCGTTCGTCGTCACCACCAGCACCTCGCCCGGATTGGCATCGGCCTTGACCAGCAGGTCGAACAGCGGCAGAATGGAGTCTTTGATGGAGTCTCCGATCACATACTTGCTGTCCGGGCTGCCGGCGATGTAGTTGGCGGTGTAGTCGGCGATGGTGCCGGCACTGCGGCAGAGGGTGTCCTGCCTGTCACTTATCCAGTAGCGGGAGGAGATCAGCGTCTGCGCGGCGCCCAGCGCCACGAAGGCGGTCAGCACCGCCGCCGCGACCACGGCGAAATATTTGGAAAAGATGCTTTTGAACATCCCTGTCACTCCTGTCAGCCGCGGGGGGGCTTCACCTCAAATTTGTACCCCACGCCCCACACGGTCTTGAGCGTCCACTGCTCCGAAACGCCCTCCAGCTTTTCGCGCAGGCGCTTCACGTGTACGTCCACCGTGCGGCTGTCGCCGTAATATTCAAAGCCCCACACCTCGTCGAGCAGTTGATCGCGGGTGTAGACCCGGTTGGGGTTGCTGGCCAGATGGAAGATCAGTTCCATCTCCTTGGGGGGCGTGTCCACCTGCTTGCCGTTCACCCGCAGTTCGTAGTTCTCCATGTTGATGGAGAGTCCGTCAAACTCCACCACCCGGCGCTTTTCCTCCTCCACGCCGCAGCGGCGCAGCACGGCTTTCACGCGGGCGATGACCTCCTTGGCCTCGAACGGCTTGGTCACATAGTCGTCGGCGCCCAGGTCGAATCCCAGCACCTTGTCGAACACCTCGCCCTTGGCGGTGAGCATGATGATGGGACAGTGGCTCTTTTTGCGCAGTTCGCGGCACACCTGCCAGCCGTCCAGCCGGGGCATCATCACGTCGAGCAGCACCAGAGCGGGCTTTTCGGCGTCAAAGACGGCCAGCGCCTGCTCGCCGTCCTCCGCGATGACGGGGGTAAACCCCTCCTTTTCCAGATACAGGCGTAAAAGTTCGCAGATGTTGCGGTCATCGTCCGCCACAAGGATCTTGGTGTCGGCCATGTGTGTCACTCCTTTTCGGGAAACAGTGTAGCAGATTTTTTCGGGAAATGTATGAATAATATTTGAAGTATCCTTGTAAAATGTGTGTATGAAAAAGTGGTTGCGAAAAAAGACGGTTTATGGTATGATATCGACAAGTGATCGCAAAGGAGGATCCGTTATGCGTTTTCTGTCCCGCCTGTGCGCCGTGTTGGCGTGGATCTTTTTCATATTCACCCTGTTCGTGCACGGCATCATCGTGCTGTCGATGACGCTGCCGCCCTTTTTCCGCGATGCGGTGGGCGGGCGTGAGCCGGTCGAAAACCCCGTCAATGCCGCCGCCCTGCCGTTTCTGTTCGTGGGGATCGCGGTGTTCGCCGCGGGCTTTCTGCTCTGCCGCTTCATGCGGCGGGGGCACTGGATCTGGTTCGCCGCGGCGGCGGCCGGGGCGCTGCTGCTGGCCGGCGTGGGGCTGTACCTGAAGGTGCAGTATCCCGAGACCATCCTGCCCGGCGGGGTGACGGCGGGGTACGACTCCCTCTTCAAACTGGTGTGGCGGCACATGGTGCCGCTGCTGGTGGCGGTGCTGGAGCTGCTCTCGGGGGTGTTCCGTTCGGTGGCCGAGGGACGCGAGATGCGCCGCGAGGCGGTGGAGGAGACCTCCGATTACAAGCCCCGTTTCGAGTGAGACCTGCCCGGTAGATATTTTACCACATTTTCACAAAAAATGCAATGCCCCGCCCGGGATGGGCGGGGCATTTTGCGGCTTTTGAAAATTTTTCATTTTCGGCGTGAGGTTTTATGCGCAGGCGTCACTAATAGATGAAGAGATTTCCATCACATAAAAGGAGGAATTGTCATGCTGCGTAAAAGTCTAGCTCTGCTGTGTATGCTGTGTGTGCTGGCTGCGGTGCCGATGGGTGCCGGTACGTTTGCCGTCACCGCCGCGGAGGAACACATCTGCGGCGACTATGCCTATACCATCGTCTTTAACGGACGGGGCGCCGAACTGACCCGCTATGTGGGGAACGGGGAGAACATCGTCATCCCCGCCCGGGTGGACGGTCTGCCGGTGCGGGGGATCGACCTCACCTTTCCCTGCGCCTCCCCCACGCGGCTGACCATTCCCATGGGGGTGGAATATATTCAAAAACTGGCATTTACCAAAGACCGGCTGACCGAACTTTCGCTGCCCATGGGGCTGAAAGTGATCGGGCATCGCGCGCTGGGGCAACTGACCCATCTGGAATCGCTCACCGTGCCCTGCACGGTGGCGCTGATCGGCGGTATAGCCCCTGTAAAAGAGCCTATCCCGACTTCCTTGCCGCAAGGCGTGCTGCTGCGCGGCGAAGCCGGCAGTCGGGTGGAATCCTGGGCAAAGGCCTATGGGTATGATTTCGAGGCCATCGATTCCGTCCCCTCGCCGGGGGATGTGGACGGCGACCGCGCCATCACCGCCACCGATGCCCGGCTGGTCCTGCAATATTATGCCCAGAAGATCGGGGAGGACGCGCTGGATGTGTCGCTGGCCGATGTGGACGGCAGCGGCACGGTGGACGCCACCGACGCCCGGCTGCTTTTGCAGCATTTTGCCAAAGTTGACACACTGTCCGCCGTCACCGTCCCCTGCGGCCGGCTGTGCACCGATCTGATCGACCCCAAAGAGGTGGTCTCCGTGACCCACATCACATATAAAGCCCGCAGTTATGAGAAGCTCACCAGCGAGCCGGTGGAGGATCCCCAAAAGGAGATCGACCTGATCAACCGATGGGCCAAGAGTGCGTCAATGGATTACTGGGTGAAAGATTACCCGAAAGGGTCGACAAAAGTGCTGCTGCGCAACGGCTGTGTGATATCCTACAATAACTACAACGAACTCATCTTTATTGAGCATTATCGCTGATCATCCCCGAAACCCCATAAAAACCAAAGAGCGTTGGCCGCAAGGCCAACGCTCTTTTCTGTGTGTCGTTACAGAGATATGCCGTTCTGCCGTTTAACCGCCGTGAGGGTGTTCTGCATCAGCATGGCGATGGTCATGGGGCCCACGCCGCCGGGCACGGGGGTGATGTACCCCGCTTTCGGCTCCACCGCGGCAAAATCCACGTCGCCGCAGAGCTTGCCCTCCTCGTCCCGGTCCA
>JAZRVU010000027.1:0-45312 GCA_045599305.1 Acutalibacteraceae bacterium
TGCGTATATCTCGAAAAAGAGCAGCGGCGAAGTCCGAAAAGAACTGAATGCAAAGACCTCCGAGCTTGCACGCACGGAGAGCCGTATCGCAGACCTGAAAGCGCTGTTCAAGAGATTATACGAAGACAACGTTCTCGGACGCATCAGCGACGAACAGTTCCGAATGCTTTCCTCCGATTATGAAGACGAACAAAAGACGCTGAATGAAAAAATCCCCGTTCTTGAAACGGAGATCGAGCGGCTGAAATCCGAATGCACGAACGTACAGCGGTTCCTTGATATCGCGGAGAAATACACCGATATTACCGAACTGACTCCCGAACTGCTCCGGACGTTCATAAACAAGATCGTCATCTATGAACGGGAGAAAAAACACGACAAAAATGCTCCTCAGCAGATCGACATCTACTACCGTTTTATCGGCAGTATGTGCGCAGTTGCCGAGGAAACTGAAGAAAACGATGAAACGGAATCCGATTCATAACGGATTCCAAGCAAAAAGGAAAGGACGGACAGCCGAAACTATCCGTCCAGACCCTAAGCACTGCCTTACGCTGAATTATCTTTATGAGAAACAGCGTCACGGACGTCCTTTTTATCCCGTTCAATTCAGTTTTTCCCGCACAAAGGCGATCTGCGCTTCCACCGAGGCAACGGAGGTGCCGCCCTCGCTAATGCGCTTTTCCACACAGGCGGCAAGATCCACCGCCGCATAGACCTCGTCATTGAAGAGGTCGGAAAACTCCCGATACCGCTCGAGCGGCAGTGTCTCGAGCACCTGCTCTTCGGCGATGCAGGCAGCCACGATCTGCCCCGAGATCTTATAGGCGCTGCGGAACGGCAGTCCGCGCCGCACCAGATAGTCGGCCAGATCGGTCGCATTGATGAAGCCGGTCTGTGCCGCGCGCTTCATGTTATCGGTGCGCACCCGCATGGTGGCGATCATGCCCACGAACACGTCCAGACATTGTTTGGCCGTGTCACAGGCGTCGAACACGCTTTCCTTGTCCTCCTGCATATCCTTGTTATAGGCCAGCGGCAAGCCTTTCAGCGTGGTAAGCAGCGCCATCAGATCGCCGTAGACGCGCCCGGTCTTGCCGCGCACCAACTCAGCCATGTCGGGATTTTTCTTCTGCGGCATGATGGAGGAGCCGGTGGTAAAGGCGTCGGACAACTCCACAAAGCGGAACTCCCAACTCGACCACAGCACCACCTCTTCCGAAAAGCGGGAGAGGTGCATCATCAAAGTCGCCAGTGTGCTCATCAGTTCCACGCAGAAATCGCGGTCGGACACGCCGTCCAGCGAATTGAGGCAGATGGTGTCAAAGCCGAGGTCACGTGCCTCCTGCCGCCGGTCGGTGGCATAGGTGGTGCCGGCCAGCGCACAACTGCCGATGGGCGACACGTTCATCCGCCGGCGGCAATCGGCCAGGCGGTCGATATCCCGCAGCAGCATCATGGCATAGGCCATCAGATGATGGCCGAAGGTGATCGGCTGCGCCCGCTGCAGATGGGTGTAGCCCGGCAAAATAGCGTCGCGGTATTCCTCGGCACGGTCGGTCACCGCGGTGACCAACGCAGCCGTCTTCTGCGCGATAACGTCGATCTCGTCCCGAAGGTAAAGGCGCAGATCCAGCGCCACCTGATCGTTGCGGCTGCGGGCGGTGTGCAGTTTCTTCCCCACCTCGCCAATGCGGGCGGTCAGTTCCTGCTCCACAAACATATGGATATCCTCACAGGACATATCGAATGCAAGCGCACCACTTTCCAGGTCGTTCAGTACGCCCTGCAATCCGTCGATCAGGGCATCGGCATCCGCCTTGGTGATGATGCCGGTGGCACCCAGCATGGCGGCGTGCGCCATACTGCCGGTGATATCCTGCCGATACATCCGGCTGTCGAACGAAATGGAGGAATTGAATTCATCTGCTATCTGATCGGTCACACCATCGGTGCGGCCGGCCCACATCTTGGCCATTGCGGACACCCCTTATGCAAAACGTGAATTTATATTCAAGAATTATACAATATATATTGGATTTTGTCAAGTCGGATTCAGCGGCGCGTGACGGTATAGGTGCCGGCGGGCGCGTCCACTGTGATCGTGTCGCGGTCGAGATCGTATTCCACCGCCGCCACCCGGTCGATCGAATCGAGCACCACGGAAAACGCCTTGGTAAACAGATAACCGGCCACGATCATCCGCCCGCGCCGCGGAATGCTGACAGGCGTCAGGTGCGCCTCGCGCTCGCTTTTGCAAAATGTATCGAGCTGCCGCATCTGTTCGGGCGTGGCATACGAAAAATGATCCTGCGCACCGCACAACGGCAGTTCCAGATAACTGACCGCTTTCCCCTGCTCCCTTGCCGCGCGCACAAAACGGCGGGAATGGTAGCACGGCACACGGATATCCGTTTCGCCGTGGGCGACCGCCATGGGCGCACAGAGATTTTGAACGGTGGTCAGGCCGCTGCGCGAACGGTAGGCTTCTTCGTTTTCGGGTGAACCGATCCACACATCCATTTCGTCGCGGAATTCACCTTTCAGATCATTGCGGTACCACAGTGCATAGTCGGAAATGCCGCAGGTAGCGGTGATGTGCGTAAAATAGTCGGGGAACTTGCCGGCGATGGCAAAGGCGTTTCCGCCGCCGCCGCTGCCGCCCGCAAAGCACACCACCGACGGATCGAGAATATACGCGGCATAGTGTGCTTTCACATACTCCACCGCATCGATCACATCGAAGATCTCCCAGCCGTTGCAGTCCTGCCGACCGGTGGAAAATGCCCGACCACGCATATCCACCTCCACCGACAGATAGTCCGTCTGCGGTGCGTCCAGCGCGCAAAACGGCGAGATGCTCATGTGCCAGCCGTGGGTAGTGGCTACGATGTAAGACGGCTTGGCCGGCTTGCGCACCCGCATGGCCAGCGTCAGTCCCGGCGTCACGGTGGAGGGATAATAGATCAGATCGCAATAAGGCGAATATTGGTTTTCCGGTACGCCCTCCTGCTTTTGGGCACGCACCTTATCTTCAAACAGTTCGGTTTCCATATCATGCACTCCTCTAAACAGCTCTAAACAGATAGATTAAAACACGGATGCAGAATTTTGTCAAGTTGTGTCACAAAATCCTTGACATTCCCCCTTTGTTTCGGTATACTATTTTTAAAGGCGGTGCCGTTTTTGTGCGGCATCCCGATAAAATTTCAAAAACGGAGGGACACACCATGGGAAAATTCGTAGTGAAGCAGACTTCCACCGGTTTCAAATTCGATCTTAAGGCCGGCAACGGCGAAATCATCGCCAGCAGCGAGGTTTACACCACCGAGGCCGCTTGCCTGAAGGGCATCGAGAGCGTGCGCAACAACTGTGTCGGCGAAATCGAAGACCAGACTGTGGAAAACTTCGAGGCCGTCAAGCATCCGAAGTTCGAAATGTACCTCGACAAGGCCGGTGAATACCGTTTCCGCCTCAAGGCGAAGAACGGTGAGATCATTGCCGTCGGCGAAGGCTACAAGGCCAAGGCCGGCTGCCTCAACGGTATCGAGAGCATCAAGAAGAATGCCCCCGAAGCTGAGGTCGTAAAGTAATCTTATCCGTCAAAAGTCCTGTGATGCTCCGGCATCACAGGACTTTTTGTTTTTTCGTCCGGCCGACCGGCAGCTGCGCCACGACCACCGCCATGAACATCAGACAGCAGCCGAGCAGTTCGCGCAGCGTGAGCCACTGGCCGAGGATCACGGCACCGCCCAGCACCGAAAAGACCGATTCCAGGCTCATCAGCAATGATGCGGCAGCCGGCGGTGTGCGTTGCTGCCCGAGTATCTGGAATGTATACGCCACACCGCAGGAGAGGATGCCGGTATAGGCGATGGGTAGCCAAACGGCGGCGATGCCCGCCCAGGTGACCGGCGGCTCCCAAATGGCCGCCGCCACGGCATTGAGCAGTGCGCAGGTGAAAAACTGCAGGCAGGAAAGCTGCACGGCATCCATCTTTTGGCCATAGTGATCCACCGCCAAAATCTGCCCGGTGAAGAGCAGCGCAGCGGCCAGCGTATACACATCCCCGATATTCAGTATCATGCCGCCGTTGATACACAGCAGATAGAGTCCACACACGGCCGCCGCCACGCTGAAGATCAGCAGTGCCGACATTTTGCGGCGAAACACCACCCACGCCGCGATGGGTACGAACACCACATACAGCGCCGTAATGAAGCCGGACTTCCCCACACTCGTGTAAATGAGGCCGATCTGCTGTGCGGCAGAAGCCAAAAACAAAAACACGCCGCACACCGTGCCGCCGACTAACCGGCTGCCCACACTGCCGACAGCCGGTCGTCCCGCACGCCGACGCCGCAGTGATACCACACCGATCACCGGCAGCAGCGTGAGGCCGCCCAATGCAAAGCGCAGGGCGCCGAAGGTAAACGGGCCCATGTTATCCATGGCCACGCTCTGTGCCACAAACGCACAGCCCCATATAACAGCGGCCAACAGCAGCATCCCGCTGCCGACCAATTGCGATTTTTTCATACGCCCGCCCCGCTTTTCGGAATAACGGCGGCAGCGATATCCCCCATCACTGCCGCCGTATGACAAATATCCGATTTTTCAAGTATTGCTGCCGGAATACAGATTCAACAGCCGCTGCTTCTCATCCCACAGTTTTTGCGAAAGATCCACATAGTAATGATGCGGGTTTTCAAAGCGCTTGACTTCTTCCCACATATCCTCCACGCTGGCGAGGCAATAGTTGCGGATCTCGGTGAGTGAGCGGGGCTGATGCACACATTTGCCGCCGATGAACAACTCGCGCTGCAGCGAAGAGGCAATAAAATTCTCCACCGTTTTGCGCTTCCATGTGTATTCGGGATCAAAGATCTCATACGGCTTGGTGTCGTCGATCACCTCGTCGTGCATGGTGATGACGTCAGCCAGTGCCTTGCCGGTCTCGCGGTCGAACAGGCGCCACAGTTTTTTGAAGCCGGGATTGGTGATCTTGGCCACATTCTCGCTCACCTTGATGCGCGACACGATCTGCCCGTTCTCCTCCACCGCGGCCAGCTTATACACGCCGCCGAACACCGGATCACTGGCGGCGGTGATCATCCGCTCGCCCACGCCGAAGCTGTCCACACAGGCCTCCTGACGGATCATGTCGCGGATGAGGTATTCATCCAGCGAGTTGGAAGCGGTGATGCCGCAGTCCGGGAAGCCGGCGTCGTCCAGCATTTTGCGCGCCTTGCGGCTGAGATAGGTGATATCGCCGGAGTCGATGCGGATGCCCTTGGGACGGTGGCCGCCCGGCACCAGCACCTCGTTGAACGCGCGAATGGCGTTGGGCACGCCGGATTTCAGCACGTTATAGGTATCCACCAGCAACACACAGGAGTCGGGATACTGCCGGGCATAGGCTTTGAACGCCTCCAGTTCGCTGTCGAACAACTGCACCCAGCTGTGCGCCATGGTGCCAAGCGCCGGAATACCGAAATCGCGTTCCGAAATCGCGCAGGCGGTACCCACACACCCGCCGATATAGGCCGCGCGGGAGCCGTAAACGGCACCGTCGGCCCCCTGTGCGCGGCGGGAACCGAATTCCATAACGGTGCGCCCCTCTGCGGCACGGACGATGCGGTTGGCCTTGGTGGCGATCAGCGACTGATGATTGATCGTGAGCAGCAGCATGGTCTCGATGAACTGTGCCTGTACCACCGGCCCGCGCACCGTAACGATCGGCTCATGTGGGAAGATGGGCGTACCCTCCGGCACTGCCCACACGTCGCAGGAGAAACGGAAGTTTTCCAGATAGCGCAAAAACTCCTCACAGAAGAGATTCTTGCTGCGCAGGAAAGCAATATCCTTTTCGGTGAAGGTCAGATTTTTCAGATAGTCCACTAACTGCTCCACCCCGGCCATAATGGCAAAGCCGCCGTTATCCGGAATGCGGCGGAAGAACATATCAAAATAGACGATCGTATCGCCGCGACCCTCGGCCAAAAAGCCGTTGGCCATGGTGATCTCATAAAAATCGGTGAGCATGGTGAGGTTATCGTCACCGTACATCGGCTTTCCGTTTTGCATCATACCCGTTTTACAACCTTTCCATATCATTGTTACTCAGCAATCGCACCGCTTGCCGAAAGGAATTACAGCTCCACGCCGTTTTCGCGCAGCAGTTCACGTGCGGAAACGAGCGAGTCGACCCCTTCGCGGTTCTTGATGGGGGCAAATTCGTGGTGACGCTCCACCTCAAAGGAGAGGCAATCGTGCATCATGTGCACCATATCCAGCACCAGCGTCTCGAACTTATAGCCGTTGGGCTTTTCGGGCTTCACGAGCGCGGCATTTTCGTCGATGAAGGGGATCTTCTTTTCCACGATGTGCACCGGCATATGGCGGCTCATGTTCTCCTCCAGCGTGCTCAGGCGGAACATATAGTTGAGGATGACGCCGAAATTGTAACTGAGATCGCCGCTGGCTTCACGCGAGGTGAGCATCTCATCGGTCATTTCGTAGTATTCCACAATAGAGGGCTTGCCATCCTCCAGACAGAGCACGCCCACCCGCTCATCCGGAGCGGCCTTGCGCACCACCTTGGCACCGCAGTCGCAGCCGGAGGCCAGCGTGGCACCCACGAAGCAGGGATCATTGATGCGCTGCAGCACATTGTCCACCGCAAAGGTGGTGAGCCACTCCACGCCGCGGGCTTTCAGTTCATCCAGATAGCCCGCTTTGGCCAGCGACTTGAACCAGCCGCCGTTGCCGTTGGGCGACATGGAAAGCTGTGCTTTCCCCTCCATCAGGATCTTGCCGTTATAATCGACCGACGGCACCATCTCCTGCACGAAGAAACGGATGTGATCCTTGTCATAGCCGAAATAGTCGTGCTCTTTGAAGAAGCCGACGGTGTCCTCATTATTCTTTTGACTGGTCATGATGTACAGCGGGATCCACGCACCGGTGACCTTCACCACATCCATGATATTCCGGATCAGGCGCTCGAACAGATAAAGCGTACGGGTCACGCCCACATTCAGCATACCCTTGGGCTTATCCAGACCCAGACGGGTGCCCTGTCCGCCGGCCAGCAGCACCGCGCCGACCTTTTCGGCCTTCAGTGCCTCGATGCCGCGCTGCTCGAATTCCGCACGGCGTGCGGCGATCTCCGGCATCTCTAAAGCGCCGAGCGGCTCCAGATGCCCCCGCTGCTCCGCCTCACCGCTGTGGCGGCGCACCAACTCCAGCAGGCTCCAATCCACCTGTCCGATCTGATCGAGCAGTGACTCCTGCTCGGCGGCACTCAACTCGTCCCAATACTTCAACAGGTGCTCCTGCCCCTGCTTTGCCAACACTTGTTTTGCTTCCTGATACGTCATGTAAAAGACCTCCCCAAAATATTACGCCCGTGTTCTTTTCAGCAAAGAACGCGCTAACCCCAAAAGATATCCGAATTCCGCCGTGCGGCAAAACGGCAGCAAACACACCGCCGCCGACACCGACACACTGATGACGGCGCGCGCCAGCAGCATCAGTACCCTGTTCATGGGCGGCAGCAGTTCACACAGCCACCACGCGGCCGCCATACCGGCCGCCGTGAGTACCGCATACAGACCATAGCGGGCAAAATACCCCGCCGGGCTGCGGTGGAACACATGACGGTAGACTACACAGGGCTGCACCCACAGCGGCACGGCGGCCATACTGACCACATTGGCCAGCAGCACCGCCTCCACACGTCCGGTGGCGTGTGCCCACCATAGCCCCAACCCCACGTTCAGCGCCGTTTCCACCAGCGGCATGTAGCGGTCGGGACGGTACATCCCGGTACTGTCACGCACCACGAAGATCACCCGGCGCAGACTGTAGAGGTAAAAATACACCGCCACCAGCAGCGCCACACCGAACCCGAGGCGGTTCTTCTCCCCCACCCACAAACCGATAAACGGCTGGATGAGCACAAAGATCGCCGTGGCGCAGGCGGACGAGATGACAAAATTGAAATAGTAAAGGATATTGAATTTGTCGTGAGCCGCCTCGCGGTCATTGCCGGCCAGATAATCGCCGAAACTGGCGGTGATGCCGCTGAACACCTGTGTGACCAGCGTGGTCACCGCGTCGGTGATGGTGAGATAATAGGAATACATCCCGTTGACCAACGTACCCAGCACGCCGCTGATGATGAGGATGCCCGCCTTGTGCGCCGCCACACCGCCGATCTTGTGGAACAGCATGGCATAGAGCGTGGCGAACACCTGACCGCGCTGTTCGCGGCTGATGCTTTCGCGGCTGCGGTCAGCCGCCAGTTCGGGATAGATCTTTTTGAAATTGCGGTGGATGAGCAGGGCGGCCGCCACGCGGCAGATTACCCGCACCACGATGTAGAGAACGAAACTGCGCACCAAAAACAACAGGCTCACCTGCAGCAGCATGGTGAGGAAGTTCATGATGACCTCGTTCACGTTATTGAGGTAATTCTTCTGATCGGCCACCATCATCGCACGCTGGTGTGCAAACAGATAAGATGCCAGCGTATCGAGCATGTACAAAAAGAAAGTAAAGCCGAGATAGGTGGGCGAACAGGTGGTATCCTTGGCAAAATAGTGGATGAAAAAGCACATCCCCGCGCCGATGGCCAGAATGATCGCCGCGATCACCTCGTAGGCACGCTTATAGAAATTCAAAATGCGGTGGATGGCCTCGTTGTCCTTCTGTGCAATCGGCTTATAGAGCAGATACACCAACCCCGTGCCGATGCCCAATTCGGCCAGCGCCAACATGGAAATGACGCTTTTGAACAGGCTTTCCACCCCGCTGAGCTCGGTGCCGTAGCCGGCGGCGACGGCGTCGAACTGCATGACGAACACCCAGCGCGTAATCAGCGTGCTCACCGTGAGGATGACATAACTGATCACGCCGAACAGGGCGTTTTTCATCGCCTTTTGTGTGCGCTTCGCTTCCATGGCCGTCACCTCACAGGCCACGCAGAGCGGGCAGACGGGCATCCAGCCGCAAAAGCGGCGAGTCGCATTTCAGCGGCGGCTGCTCCATGAACAGGAAGGCATACCCGAGATAGATCCAAAAGACGAATTCGGAGTTCTTTGAAAGGAAGAACAGTGTGGTATCCGCCAGATTCAAGAACAGCAGCGATGCCAGCATCGCGCCGATCGCCGCGACCACGGTATACTGCGCCGCGTCAAACCGGCGAAGCAAAAACCGCAGTACCAGCCAGGTCGCCCCCAGCAGCAGCGCAAAGAAGAAGACGGAGCCGCACACCCCCACCGACACCAGCGAATGCAGGAAAATATTGTGGAAATGAGACAGGCGTTCGGTGCTGGTCTCGGAAATGCGGATCTGATCTTTCAAAGCGTAAGGGCCATAGCCGAATACCGGGCGCTTCAGGAAGTAGGAAACGCCCAGTTTCCAGATCGCCGGACGGCCGGTCAACGTGCCGCGCGAGGAGGTGTCCCGATCCATATCGATCGGTGCATTGGGATCGCCCGTCACCGGCTCCTGCACAAATTCATCCTGCTGCTCGTCGGTCAGCAGGGTGTCCTCCAATTTGTCGGCAGATTCGACATTGGAGGTCGTCGGCGGCAAATAGCCGCACAGACGGCGAAGCGGTGAGGCCGTGCCGAGAATCAACCCCGCCACCGCCACGGCACATATCGCGCCCGCCAGCCACGCCTTCGGCTTGGAACAGGACAGACCGTGACGGCAAAGCAGCAGCACCAAAACGGCCGCGAAGAGCGCCAGCGCATATACCGTGCTGCGGGAATTGGTGAGCAGCACATAGAAAAAATTGACCAGGACGGAAATCACCAGCACCACCCGCTGCCAGATCGCCCGTCCACGCAGCCGCACCCATTCGACCACCGCGGCCATGAGGCCGATCAGCGCCGTGGGATAGATGGCGTTGCGATACAGACCGGTGAGGCGCTGCTTGACAAAACCGAGCGGATAGTCGTAGTTGGTGATATCGCTGTGGAAATAGCCGCCGAACTGCACCGCGAACATCCACAGGCTGATGACCCCCACCACGGTGGTGAGAAGAATCAGCAGCCAGTTGAGCACGCCCAGCCGACGCTCCCCGCACTGACGGTCATCCGTTGTCGGCGGATAGAGCACGAGCAGTGTCACGATGGAGCAAAACCAGTCGAGATAGGTCTCTTGAAAAGCGGCGGGATAGGCAAACCGCACGGTGACGACCGTAACGGCATAAAAAGCGAGCAGCCCGAAGACCGGCAGCGCCAACCGCGCCTTCAGGCAGCGGCGGCGGGTGCAGAGATCCCACAGGATCACGGCGGCCGCCCAAATCAGTCCCACCTTTTTCCAGAACTGCACATACTGCATCACCAGCGGCAGTTCGGTCAAAAACGAAAACAACACAAAATACAACTGCACGCCAAACGGATCAAGCGCCGTGCGTACCACTCGCTTTACTGTGTCTTTCAAACGCGCTTGCCTCCTTTATCACGCAGTTGTTCGATCGCCTCCAGCACACGGCGGCAGTTGTCACTGTCGCGATAGCGGAAGGTGGCATCCACCCGTGAGGAATACACGGGCGGCATGACAAAGCCGGCGGCATGAGCACGGATCAACTCATCCACCAGCGCTTCCGCCGTCTGCACCACAGGGCCGAAGCCGTCACGCGGATAACTGAAATACCCCTCGGGATAGTGGCGGCTGCGGAATTCCTCATAATCGAACTGAAAATAGCACATCGGCTTTTTCATGTAGGCAAAATCGAAGAATATACTCGAATAATCCGTGATGAGATAGGCCGATTCCTTCAGCGCCTGCTGCACATCGTACTCCTCCGAAGAAGCGATGCGCACACGGGCGTTCCCGCCGGTGAACGCCGACAAAAACGGCTGCATCTGACTGTGCGGGAAGAAAAGCAGGTGCAGATCCTGCTCCTCCAAAAAGCGGTTCAGCCGCTCGTCTGCCAGAAAACGGCACCATGTCTGCACATAGTTTGAGGCCTTCACCTCATCCGCCACGTCCTCGGCCGTTTTGCCGAACGGCGGATACAGCCAGAAGCGCCAGGTGGGCATCACCAAAATCTGCCGCGGATCCACGGTGAATTCGTTGAGCTGATCGTAACGCGGCAAGCCGGTAACGGCCACCTGCTCGCGGTCATAATGCAGGCCGGTGCGAATCTCCTCCGCCTCCGGCTCAGTGGTAGCCACGAACATATCGATGCGGTTGCGCTCCCGCAGCAGAAAAGGCGGTGACTCCTTGATGACGCCGTGCTGCAAAAACACTTCCTTGAAAGGATACAAGCCCATCATGAGGAACTGGCGGCACATGAACTGCGCCGGCAATCCCCGGCCGGTACGGGCACTGATATCCATTTCCGCCGCCCACGCATAGATGTGGTGGCGAAATGAGCCGTGACGGATCACATTCCCCAGCGCCGCGACTTTGGGATAATCGGGCGAATCGAAACGGATGGGGTAATAGACCGGGCGGTCGGGATAGTTTTCGCGCATGAAGCGGAAGAACCAGTAGCCGTTATCACGGGCGGTATGCTCCATTTCCGAAACCAGCCACAGGCGCCGCTTGAACAGGCGCAATATCAGCCCGCAGGGACACGCCGCCAGAATGATGAAAAAATCCGCCACATCGTGCGGGCGCACGATGGCCATCTTTTTCAGCCGGGCGGTCAGATACGAAAGATCCATACCGGCTTATTTCTGCAGGTCGTTTTTGATGCGGGTGGTGGAAATTTCGGGAGTGCGCGGCAGATAGACCACCTCGCACAGGTCTTTCAGGTCATCGAATTTGCCGACCCAGTCGTCACCCATCACGAAGGTGTCCACGCGGAATTCCTTCACATCGGAGCGCTTCTGTTCCCAGCAGGTCTCGGGGATCACCAGATCGACATAACGCACCGCTTCCAGCAGTTTTTTGCGCTCTTCAAACGAGAAATAGCACTTTTTCTGTTTGCAGTTCCAGTTGAATTCGTCGGTCGAAAGCGCCACGATCAGATAATCGCCCAGTTCACGGGCACGCTTGAGCAGGTTGATGTGGCCATAGTGCAAAAGGTCGAAAGTGCCGTAGGTAATGATCTTCTTCATTTTTGAAAAACCTCCTTGAGCAGCCGTTCGCTGCTTTTTGCATCACAATAGGTGTTGAACTGCAGATTCACGGCATGTCTGGCCGTTTTGAAAGCATCCTCGCCCGTAAACGCATCCCGCAAGAACGCAGAAAGCCCCTCGTAATCGGTGATCTGCATACCGGGCATATACGAAAGCGGATCGGATACGGTGAACCCGCGGTTATCCCGGTATTGCGCCATATCATCGAACACGAACGCGATCGGGCGGTCGAGCATGAGATAGTCGATATAGACCGAGGAGCAATCGGTCAGCAGGGCGTCGGCCTGCCCCACCAGTTCGTTGATCTCGCCCGGTACACGGCGCAGCAGCCGCAGATGGGAAAACGCCGTCTGCTCGGCGGCCACGGGCGCCTGCATGGGGTGCAGTTTGATGAGCAGCAGGTCCCCCTGCGCGGCCAGTTGTTCGTTCAGCGCGGTCAACTGCGCATGGGTGAGAAAGGCCACCCCTTGCTCACTGCCGCCGTTGCCGTCGGTGCGGATATCCCCCACCGCACTGCGGCGATAGGTGGGCATCCACAAAAAGAGCCGGTTATACGCCGCACGGTCGATCCCCATGCGGGAAAGGATATCCGTAGGCAAAAACAGCGCATCATTGCGTGGCTGCCCGGTCACCAGACATTGCTCTTCGTCGCAGCCAAACGCCTCCGACATGATCTTCCGAAAGAGCGGTGAGGTCGCGATGCACTGCGAAAAACGAAACACCTCGTTTTGGGGGTGCGTCGGGTCGAGTTTCATAATGGTTTTCAGCGGCATACCGTGCCAAAGGCTGATCACCCGCTGTCCCCTGCCCGGACGGTTATGGAAAAGGCCGTGGGTGTGGAACACGGTGCCGGCCCTGAAAAAGTGCCATATACCGCGAAATGTGTGCGCCCGCACACATTCGGCGCCGTCCAGCATGGGAAGTTCATCGGTTTTCACCAGCCACACAAGGCGGTAATCGGCAAATGCCGGGTCGCGCCGCATGGCCTCAAAAACCGCACGGGCATTATCGCTCACATCGGGAAAAGAGGCAAACACCACGCGGCGGCGATCCTTGGGCACCAGCGCGTTCAGCACCGAAAAAGCGGCAGAGATGATCGGGTTCATACATTCCCCTCCATAGCGGCGCGCATACCGGCCGCCAAAGCCGCCGGGTCAAACGGGTCGAAATAGGACACCGTCGCATACCCTGCCAGTATTTCCCGGGAAAAGGGCGTGTCCGAGGCCACGATGGGCGAGTCCGACATCCGCGCCTCCAAAAGCGGCAGGCCGAATGTTTCGATGTAGGACGGAAAAACCAGCACCGACTCGGTGTAGGCCGCCATCACCGCTTCGCGGGGCAACTGCCCGCAAAGTTGTGTGTGTGCCGCCGCACGGGGAAAGCGTGAAAGGCACGGCAGCTGCTCTTGCGTCAGCGTCAGTCGGACGGTGAAGTCCCCCACGCCCTGTTCATCGAGCAATTCCATTGCCCGAAACAAGGTTTCGTGGTTTTTATACGAATAGGCGGAAGCGGGGTAAAAGAAGGTGCGCTGCCACTTTTCGTTTGAAAAGCGGCCGGCCGGCACACAGTTCACCTGCGGCGGCTGCAGCGACACTTTTTCTGGGGAAATGCCCGCTTTTTCGCAGGCGGCCTCTTTCATCCACTGCGTCTGCACGATCACCTCATGCGCCTCGCGCAGAGACGCGTAGATACGCCGCCCGATCAGGTGCTGATACACCCAGAATTTCGGCTGCCGCCACAGTGAAAAGCGAATACCGCAAAAAGGCAGAGGCTGGTGCAGATACACCGTCTGCGGGCAGTGCGCGCCGCGCACGGTCGTGTTCTGCAGGCTGAGCACCTCATCCGGCTTTTCGCGGCGGATCAGACGCTTGACGGTGACCTGCTCGAACCACAGGCGGTGCAGCCAACTGCGTTTGACCCACGGAAAGCGCCGCACGTGCAGCGTATCGGTGTCCGCAAAATGCGGCAGGCTCACACAAAAAAGGTACTGATTTTGCGTATCCTGCCGCAAGCGGTCGTAATATTCTTCCAAAACGGTGAGCGCCCCGCCGCTGTCGGCAGCCACATCGAGAACAAGGATCGTTTTCATCATCTTCTCCTCATTGGCCGAGCACATCGCGAAGGATGTCATACAGACGGCTCATAAAGCGCTCCTTGGTGCAGTTGGCCTCATAGTAGGCACGGCCTTTTTGGCCGCGGGCGCGGTACTCTTCCGGATCATTGATCACGCAGAGCATCTGCTCGGCCAACGCCGCATCGTCCTGTGCGGGCACGCAGGCGCCGCAGCCGACCTGTGTCATCATATCGGCACAGGCGCCGTTGGCGGCGGCCAGAATAGGCTTGCCGGCACCGACATAGCCCTGCCACTTGGCGGGCAGAGTAGCGGCACCCACAGCATCGTTGCTCATGGTCAGCAGGAAGCAGTCGGCCGTCAGATAAAACTCCGGCATCTCCGAAAGGGGGTGCTTGCCATGGAATGTGATGCGGTCGGTCACGCCCAGCTGCGCGGCCAGCTGCTCGCAGGACTCACGCGCTGCCCCGTCGCCGAGCATATGGATATGCCACGGTGCGTCGGTCATTTGGCACAGACGTGCCGCCGCGCGCACCAGACAGTCTGCCCCCTGCGCCGCGCCGATATTGCCGGCAAACAGGAAATCCGTCACACCGTTTTCCACATATCGGCCGCACACCGCGCCGAACAGATCCTCGGCGTGCTGCGGCAGCGACACGATCTTATCCACCGGCACTTCATTGACGGTGTGCAGATAGTTTCCGAACGGCTGCGATGTGTAGGCCACACGGTCGCCCGCATTGAAGATCTTTTTGCTCAAATGCTTTATGTAGCGGAAAAGCAGTGACTTTTCCCCCACACCCCACACCTTGAGGCATTCCGGCCAGATATCACAGCAATAGATGACCAGCGGCACCCGGCGCCGTTTCTTCATGGTGATGGCCGGCAGCACCTGCAGCACCGGCGAGGTCTCATAGGAGAACACCAGGTCGGGATGCAGCCCGCAAAAGGCGGCATACAGGCATCCGCAGATGACAAAGGACAAGTAATTGAGCACACGGAAGAACGCCCCGTGACGGCGGGCGATGATGGGCACACGGATGATGTCCACGCCCTCCACCGTTTCGCGGCGGCGGCGGAACCATCGGTATTCCTTGGGCACACGCGTGGTGGCATAGTCCGGCAAGCCGGTCAGCACGTGCACCGTGTGGCCATCGGCCGCCATCTGCCGCGTGATATCGTTGATGCGAAACTCATCGGGATAATAAAACTGCGATACGACTAAAATATCCATGACCGACTCACCTCCTTCAGTTTAAAATGATCGTCCGATCACTCGATATCCTCGCCGTTTTCCAGCTTGGAGAGCATCTCGACACGGGCCTGATGACGGCCGCCGTCGAACGGCGTATCCAGGAAAGTGCGGACAATGCTCTTGGCCATCTCCATCCCGATGATGCGGGCACCCATGGCCAGCATATTGGCGTCGTTATGGCGGCGGGTCAGTTCGGCGGAAAGCGGCTCACTGCACAGTGCGCAGCGGATGCCCTTGATCTTGTTGGCCGCCAGCGAAATCCCGATACCGGTGCCGCAGATGACAATGCCGCGGTCACACTCCCCGCTGGCCACCGCACGGGCCGCACGGGCACCGAACACGGGATAGGCACAACTTTCATCGGTGTAGGTACCGAAATCCTTATAGGTGAGGCCGCGCTCATCGAGCAGCTTCATGACCTCTTTTTTCATGGTGATCGCAGTATGATCACAGGCCAACGCTATCATAACATTTCATCCTTTCTGTTATTCCGTAGATGAACACAATTTGCCAATATATACATGAAATAGCATAGCATATTTTTATCAAAACGGCAACCGTTTTTTTGGTTTTCTTGCTCGTAAAGGTTATAGTTTTGTAACCTTTTCAGCGATTTGAACAGTTATCACAAAAGATATAGGCATTTTTAAACAAAAGACACACCCCGCACCGCTTGACGGCGATGCGGGGTGTAAAAAGCATTACTTAAAAGTTGCTGATCTTCTTCGCGTAGAGTTGCAAAATCAGACGCGCATCGGTGGAGTCGGCCTTGCCGTCGCCGTTCACATCCGCCACGGCGGTGTTCAGGTCACCTTCGCCGATCTTCTTGGCGTAATACTGCAGGATGAGGCGGGCATCGGTGGAGTCGATCTTCTCATCGCCGTTCACGTCACCGGGCGTACCGGCCGCCTCGGCTACACCGCGGGTCATAAAGATATAGTCGCTCCTCACGATGGTACGGTCGGTCGCTTCTTCCGCATTGGCGGGGGCATCCGCCATGGCGCCGAAATAGACCTGCTTCAGATAGAGCCGATCACCCTGGAACTCCTCCGGGAAAGCGATCGTGTCGCTTTGGGCAAGCGGGCCGTATCCGTCATCCATCAGCACCACACGGTAGGTCTTGGCATCGGCATCACGCATATCGATTTCCAACGCCAGACGGTACCATGCGCCCGTGCTGTACTTGGCCAGCACCGTCCCGTCAGCCAGCACGACCTCGCCTGCCTCGGTGAAGGTCACGGGATAACAGGGGTCGCTGTCGTTGTCAAACAGCGCCAGCATCACGCGGACGTTTCCGTTTTGGTGGAACATATCCGCCCTGATACGGGTCTCCAGATAATAGAGATCGTCTGCCGTGCCGCCGGTCAGTTTCAGCCCGTCCTTGACCATGCCCACCGACGTACTGGTGCCCATGTTCAGCGTAGCCATGCCGGCAGAGGTCGTAACAGTCGCGTCACCGCCCGCGGTAACGGCCAACGACAGACGCTGGGTAAAGGCATCGGTAAAGCACATGCTCTTTGCTGCCGGTATATTGGCATTGAGCGGCGCATCCCAACTGTTCACCCGCACCTGCACGTTATCATACTGCGGCATTTGGGCCGCCTCGTAAAGCGGGGCGTAGGTGGTGGCACCGTTGAGATACACCTTATCGGCACCCCGGGACGCCATGTGAGTGGAATAGGCCTTGAAGCAGGCGTTCACCATGTTCACCCGGCCGTCGCCGGTGACATTGGTCATCTGCACGGTATCGCTATAGGGCGCCATGACCACGCCGTAGAGATTCAGCGTGCCGTTTTCCACGCGGAATTCCTGCGTGGGGTTGGCCCACATCACCGTACCGGTCATATCCACCTGTCCCTCAAAATCGGGGCCCAGATGCACCACATACATCGGATCAGTCAGCAAGTCACCGATCTGGTTAAAAGCGGTGAGCTGGGTGTTCAGGAAAGAGACGCGCTCGGCCGCGAGGACATCGATGTCGATGGTGGAATAGTCGCAGCCGTGGCCGATCACGGTCGCATCCGCCGCGCCCGTCTCCTCTGCAATGAAGCGGATGCCGGCGTAGCCGGAATAGTTGAAGCAGTCGTAGATCAGTTCATTTTCCACATCGCCCACCAGACAGACGGCCACATCCGCATCGGCATTGAGTTGGGTCTGCATGACAGTCCCGAATTCGCCGCCGCTCAGCGGCAGGCTGCCCCAGGCGTAACTGGCAGAGTTGACGATGGTGTTGTAATTGAACTGATAGTTGCGGATGATGCCGTTTTCGGCGCCCTTGCCGACACAAACGGCGTTGTGCAGGCAGATACCGCACAGATAATCCACATAGTGGTTATCGCACCGGTAGGTCATCATATCCAGACCGTCCCAGGCGTTGTGGAACCCCACATTGATGACATAGATGTCCGCGCCGCGCCCCTGCACGGCATAGGGATAGGCGGTGAACTTCTTTTCGGTTTTGAAAAGGTCGTTCTGATACTGGTCGGGATAATTGAAAAGGACGCCGCGGATACCGCTCTTTTCGGAGAGAACGATGGTGGGCTTGCCGCTGCAGCGGTCGGACACATCGATCACGGTGCCGATGTTGTAGGGCACGCGGCCGAAATCGCAGGCGCCGCGCAGTTCCACACCGGAAGGCACGGTGACCGAACCGTTGATAAGATAGTGCCCGGCAGGCATATAGACCACGCCGCCGCCCTTGGCCGCCTCGTTGAGCTGCATCTGCAGATCGAATGTCACGTCGATGCTGCCGTCGTTGTCGCAATCCAGAATGTAGACCTTTTCGTTGGCCGGCTTGTGCGGTATAAAGGAGACGGCCTCCTTCGCGGGCGCACTGATCTCGGGGACATCGGCCTTTTGTTCATCAAAGGACACCGGGCACAACCCCTGATTGTCCACCCGCACGGGCTTGCCGTCCTTGTCGGTGTTGCCGATCAGCACCGCATTGAGTGAGCCGTTTTCCAGCACGATCTGCGGCGCCGTTGTTTCGAAGACGTTATTGGTGAAAACAGACCAGCCGTGGCAGCCGCCCACCTGACCGGAGCGGATGGTGGAGTTCATCATCATCACCGTGGTGGCCTGCTGATTGTAAAGGGCGTAGTTCTCCGCCTCGATCTCGGTATTGATGATCTGCAGCACGGCGGCGGAACTGGTATTGCCCTCGCTGAGCACGATGCCGTTTTCGCAATTGATGAAATGGGAATTGGTGATCATCTCGCCGCAATCCGACACGCTCGAGACCACCAGGCCGTATCGGCACCCGTCCAGTGTGATCTCATCGCACTGGCCGTTCGGGGAATTGCCCTCGGAGGAGCGCTCGAACAGAATACCGGTGGCGTAGCCCCTCACCGTGCTGTTGACCAGATACGACCAGTCGATGCGGCGCACGACGATGCCGGTGGAATTGTAAAGGATCCAGCTGCGCAGCGTGTCGGCCGCCTCGCCGGCGGGCGCTCCCTCAAAACCGGAATCGATCCAGTAGTCCGGCGCAAAATTCACGTTTTCGATACGCATGATGTCCACGACCATGTTGATATCCAGGCCGCGGTAGAGAGGAGTGCCGTAAATATTCTCCACATTCGGGCAGTTAGCCGCCTGTGCCTGCTTCACCGCCCAATAGGAATTGACAAAGGTGATGTTTTTCGCGTGGGTATACTGACCCAGTTCCACAGTGGGCGGATAGGCCACGGGGGCGTCCGCTTTCTGCCCGGGATAGTAGAAGGTCAGCCCCTTGAGCATACTATCGCGCATCATGGTGATGAACGCCAGGCTGTCCGTCCGCCCGGCACCGCAGTCCTCATGCACCTTCAGCACGGTGCCATGGGGCGCCTCCTTGTCATCCGGGCACGCCCATTCGCCGTAGATGGTGACACCGGTGGGCAGCATGATCTCGCTGTAGCAGTCATATTCCCCGGCGGGAAGGAACAGCGCACCGCCGCCCGCGGTAGCCAGACCGTTGGCCAGACTGTTGATGACGGCCGACCAGTCGGCGACCTTTATGTCATGTTCCTTCACATAGTCCACGGCATTGTAGCCCGCCACGATGATGTCGTCATCGCAGTAGCCGTCGGCCACGGGATAGTGCTTCCACACGGGGGCTTCCGGCTCAAAGGTACCGTCGCCCAGCGGATCCTCCGTGAGCGAGGGGGCCGTTGCTTTCAGATTGACCAGCTTCACATTGCGGATCTTCATAGTCGCCGCAACGCCCGAAAGGCCGGCAGGCGAATTCATATATACGCGGAAGAAATTGACGGCAGAAGAATCGAACGGCTTTTCGCCGGTGATATCCGTATGCGCACCGAGCTGGGAAATGTCGATCACGCAGCGCCTCCACGCATCCGGCTGCCATTTGATCAAATTGGGGCCCCCGCAGCGCTCCCCCACATCGCAGGCGCCGCCGCTGGAAAGCTCGATCTGCCCATCGCATCCGCCGCTGCAGACCTTGGACACCATCGCCGCATCGCCGGAGATATAGACATCCATGGAAATACCGACACGCCCGGCCGGGATCGCTTCGCCGCCGGTCACATCCACGCCGTAGGGCGTCAGGTCGACCGGTTCAAAAGCGTTGCCGAAGGAAAACAGGAGGCCGCCGCAGGCGAATCTGCCGGATACCTTCAGCGGCAAGGGCGCGATCTCATAGGGCAATTCGGCCAAAGCGGTCTGCCCGAAAGAGAGGCCCATGGCGGGGATCAGCAGACAAAGGCAAAGGAAAACAGCGAGTATCCGTTTCATGTGTTTCGTCACGTCCTTTACAATTTTTCAAACGATCCGGGATCTGCAAAAATCATACCACCGAATTTCCTGCGGTGCCATAGGCTATCCCGTCTGAAATCATCCGAAACTTTAGGCTATTCGGTCATTTCATTGTATCATGGCGGCAAAGGCTTGTCAAGGAATAAACAACGGCTGCAGTTGACGCCCCTGCATGGCGGCGGCGACGGTATCACCGATCAGGGAAAAGTCCGCCACCAGCGAATTCGGCTTTTTGGCGCAGTCGTCCTGCCGCATGGGAACGAAAAAGTAGTGCTTGCGGTTTTTGAGCGCGGCAATGGCGGGAAACGACCCGGCCAGCGCATCGTTGGTGGAGACAGCCAGCACCACGGGACGCTCCCGACGCAGATGCGATTTCACCGCCAACGCCACGGGGGTGGCGCTCTCCCCCGCCGCCAGACGGGAAAGCGTGCTGCCGGTGCAGGGCGCCACCACCAGCACGTCCAAAAGCCCTTTCGGGCCGATCGGCTCCACGTCTGTCAGGGAGACGAGCGGCGGGCGGCCGCAGATGGCGGTCACCCGCTCGACCCAGCCGGCCGCGGTGCCGAAGCGGGTATCCACCGTGCGCACGGCATCCGAGAGGATGGGAATGACCGTATGCGCCGCCGCCAGCCGTTCCATCTCCGCCGTGACGCGCTCCAGCGTACAGAAGGAGCCGCAAAGGGCAAACCCGATGTTCATGTCCCCGCCTCCTCCAGCATATTCAAGATGGTCTGCTTGATGATCTCGCCCGCGCTTTTCGGTGCGACCCGCCCCGGCAGGGAAAGCGCCCATATGGTCTTGAGCTGCAGCGTCGCCGCCGCCGCAAAATCCACCCCACCCGGGCGGGAGGCAAGGTCGATCAGCAGTGTTGATCGGTCAAGCGTTTTCAATAAATCGGCATCGAACAGGCAGGCCGGCACCGTGTTGAAGATCGCATCGAAGCTGCCGGCATCGGCGATCGCGGCGGTATCCACCGCCCTGCAGCCGGCCGTGATCGCCGCCGCGCGGTCGGAGCAGCGGCGGGCGGCCACCGTCACATCGGCGCCCATGGCGTGCAGCAGCGATGCCAGCGCCCGTCCCACACGGCCGTACCCGGTGACCAGACACCGACAGCCGCGGATGGTGACAGGCAGTTCCTCCATAGCCAGCTGCACGGCGCCCTCGGCGGTGGGGATACTGTTGAGCACCGCCAGTTCCTCCCGCTTGAGATAATCCCCCACCCGGATGCCGCGCTCTGTCAGCGGCGCCAAAAGCGGCTCCGGCAAGCCGCCGACCGCCAGGAACTGCGAGGGCGACACGCACCCGAGCACCTCGTCGAGCTGGATGCGCACCCGCGAAAAGGGCGCGTTCAGGGTGGTGCCGTCGGTGGTGACCGGCAGCGGCAGCACGACACAGTCGGCCAGCGCGATGGCCTGCGGCAGATTGGTGCAGCCGGTGACACAGGGCGGCAGATCGGTACCGTCCAGACCGGCGGTGATGACTTTGTATCCGTCCTGCGCCAGTAAGCCGGCCAGATAGGCGGCGCGCAGGTCACCGCCCACCACGGCGAATGTATCCATGATATGCATATAAAAATCCCCCCAAAGGATAAAGTTCTGCTCTATCCTATGAGGGGTGAGTGTGTTTGGTGATTATCCGATGGCGATCAGCGCCGCCAGACTGCCGCGTACGCCGCCGGTAGCGCGGTGCGACCACAGCACATCCGGCCGGCAGCGGGTGCACAAATCGGTGACACTGATATGCTCCTCACGCAATCCTGCCGAAAGCAGGATGCGGCGGTTGACCTGCCACAGGTCGATGATAAACTTATCGCCCGGCATACGGCGCACGCAGGACTCCGTGAAGACCGGCATGGCTGCAAATTTTTCATAGACCGGCGCATCCACCTCAAAGCAGCAGGGGCCGATGGAGGGACCAATGCCCGCCACGATATCCTCGCGGCGACAGCCGTAATCGTTCACCATATGTTCCACCGTGACCCGACCCATTTCGGCCACGGTGCCCTTCCAGCCGGAGTGAGAGGTGCCCACCACCCGGCGCACCGGGTCGGCGAACAGCAGCGGCACACAGTCGGCATATTGGGTGCAGAGCACCAGTCCCGGCTCATCGGTGAGCAGGCCGTCGAAATCGTCATAGTCCCGCTCGCGCGTGATGCCCTTGCCGCGATCGGCGGCGGTGACATGGCGCACCGCCGTGTGGTGCTCCTGCCGTGACAACACGATATCCTCCGCGCTGACACCGATGGCGCCGCACAGACGGTCAAAATTCGCACGCACCCGCACAGGGTCGTCCCCGCGGCCGAAGCTCAGGTTCATCGAGGCATAGATGCCCTCGCTGACACCGCCGAGGCGGGTGGAAAACGCATGGCGCACAAACGGCACCGCGTCCAGCACCGGAAAGGTGTAGTAAAGCAGATCGCCGTCTGTGTGCGGGGTGAGCGTATGGGTAACGGGATACTCCATTATGCCATCCAACCTTTCTGCGCCGCTTCCTCACACGCCGCCAACAGCCGCGCACTCACCGCGTCGGTGCCGAAACGCGCCGACGTCAGCGCACGGATGCGGGCGGGATCATACTGTGCGGCGGTATCCATCATCTGTGCCATGGCGTTTTGCAGCGCCGGCACATCGTCCACCGGCACCAGCAGGCCGGTCTCGTCTGTCACGATATCCTCCGGGCCGCCGCAGCGGGTGCTGATGACCGGCTTGCCGCAGGCGGCCGCCTCGTTGAGCACGCAGGAGAGCGTTTCGTGGCGGGAGGTGCACAGAAAGCAGTCGCACCCGTTCATGAACACGGGGGTCTCCTCCCGCGGGATCACCCCCACCAACCGGCAGGCATCCCCCACGCCCAGTTCATCGATCAGGGCTTTCAGTTCGTCGTGCAGCACACCGGCACCGGCGATCTCCAGCGTGGCGTCGGCGCCCGCGGCGCGCAGCGCGGCAAAAGCACGGATCAGGGTATCGTATCCCTTGATGGGGCGCAGCTGCCCCATGGCACGAAAACGGAAGGGGCCGCCGACACGCGGGGCACCCTGCGGCGCAAACCGCCGGTCGTCCACCAGATCGGGGATGACGCGGGTCTCCTCACCGTACGGCTGCATCGCACGCTGCAGCGTGGTGCTCACGCAGGCGCTGACCGCCGCGTGCGCCATCACCTCGGCCAGACGGCGGTGTGTATCGCTGCCGGCCGATTCAGTGAGCACGACGGAGGAATGCTCCATGAAAAACAGGGGCAGCTTCTGTTCCCGGCAAAGAGCCAGCGCCTCATATCCCTGCAAAGAAGACCGCAGGTTGACCACGTCCGGGCGTCCCCACTCTTTTTGGAGACGGCGATAGGCCTGCCGCAGCAGCGCCGTGCGCTGTACCACGCGGCCGCGCTCCCTCCCCGGTGTCAGATTCAGCCGCTGACTCACACAGGTGCGCACGCCGTTTTCGGTCGTCCAACGGGTGCCGTTGCCGTGAAGACGGCCGTTCACATCGGTGTAGATCACCGCCACCTCGGCGCCGTGTGCCGCCATGGCCTCGGCCTGCTCTTTATAAAACGTCCCCAGCATGGGCATCTCGGGCGTGGGATACCATGAGGGGATCATCAGGATCTTCAAATCGTATCGCCCCTTTCACGGCAAAATGCCGCTGACTTTATTGTACACAGTCAGCGGCATTTTGTCAACCGATCCGGAAGATCGTTTGGAGAATGAGCAGGGTTATCACGCCCGGAACGCCCAGCACGCCGCAGCAAAAGGCGGTGAGCGCATTCACCCCCACGGACACGCCGGTGAATATCCCGGCCACGTCTACCGCCAGCAGCGCACCGAATCCCTGCAGGCAGGAGGAAACGGCGCCCCGTATCGGGCGGCCGCCCTTCACCAACGCAATGAATACCGCCAGTGAGATCACCGCGGCCACCGCCCACAGGGCGATCATCAGCGGCGTCATGCTTTTTCTCCCGCCCGGCAGCGCACCTGGCGGCTCAGGTAGCGGTACCGTGCCTGCAATGCCAGGCGCTCATACATATACGCGTCCAGCAGATCGCTGTCTGTCTCCTCGGAAAAGCGGGAGTCCACCGCCTGCATCAGACGGCAGAGTTCGCCCATTGCCTCTGTCAGGGCATCTGTGCAAGGCCTATCCTGCAAAAGCGTCCGTCTCAATGTGTCCTTCACCATATCCATATCTCCTTTTTTGCGATTTGACAGTGGTAGTATATGGCAAAGCGCAGACGGATATACAACAAAACCCGCCGCAGCCGAAACTGCAGCGGGTCGTTTGTGTGAACAAATCAAGCGCCCAGGAACTGGGTGATGAGCATGCCGACAAACACCAGCACAAAGAACGCGATGGAGATGACCTTCGTCCACTTCTCCAAAAACGCATCCAGCGTGCGGGCCTTGCCCTTATCCATGAAGGAATCGGCAGCGCCGGAAATGACGCCCAAGTTGGCCTCGCGGCCCTCCTGCAAAAGCACGACGGCGATGACCAGCAAAGCCAGAACGATCAGCACTCCGCCGATAATGTATTCCCAAACAGTCATGATATTACCTCCGGATAATGATTGTCAATTGATAGCAAAGGCTATTGTAACACATCTTTTTGTGAAATGCAAGAAAAATTTTGCATTATTTTTAAAATCGTCAAAATCGCCCGGCTCATTCGGCAAACATGGGAGTGGAAAGATACCGTTCCCCGGTATCCGGCAGCAGCGCCACGATCACCTTGCCGCGGTTTTCCGGACGGGCGGCCAGTTGCGCCGCCGCCCACACCGCCGCGCCGGAGGTGATGCCGACCAGCACGCCCTCCCGGCGGGCCAGTTCCCGACCGGTGGCATAGGCGTCCTCATCGGTCACGGTCACGATCTCGTCAAACAGGGCGGTGTCCATCGTGGCGGGGATAAAATTGGCACCGATCCCCTGCAGGCCGTGAGGGCCGGCCTTGCCGCCGGACAGCAGCGGCGAGCCGGCAGGCTCCACTGCGACCACCTTGACGGCAGAATTCTGCGCTTTCAGATAGGCGCCCACCCCCGAAACGGTGCCGCCGGTACCGGCGCCCGCCACAAAAATATCCACGCGGCCGTCGGGGTCGCGCCAGATCTCGGGACCCGTCGTAGCCCGGTGTGCGGCGGGGTTGGCCGGGTTATCGAACTGGCCGGGCACAAAACTGCCGGGGATGGCAGCCGCCAGTTCGTTTGCCTTTTCCACGGCACCGGCCATCCCCTTTTCGCCGTCGGTCAGCACCAGACGGGCACCGTAGGCCTTCAGCAGATTGCGGCGCTCCAGACTCATGGTCTCGGGCATGGTGAGCACCACCGTGTAGCCGCGGGCGGCGGCCACCATGGCCAGCCCTACGCCGGTATTGCCGCTGGTGGGCTCGATGATGGTGGCACCCGGCTGCAAAAGGCCGCGTGCCTCGGCATCGTCCAGCATGGCTTTCGCCACCCTGTCCTTGGCACTGCCGGCGGGGTTGAAATATTCCAGCTTGGCCAGCAGCGTGGCCTCCAGCTTATGTGCCTCTTCATAGCGGCGCAGTTCCAGAAGCGGTGTGCCGCCGATCAGTTCCTCTACAGAACGAAAAATGTTCATCGCGGTCTCCTTTTCTCAAAGCCAGCCCAGATACCCGAACCAGCACAGCAGCATATCGCCCCAGCGGGACACATAGGGCAGGCTTTCGGTAGCAAGCCCCAGTCCGTGCGGGCCGTGCGGGAAAATGTGCATCTCCACCGGGATGTTGTGTGCCCGCAGTGCGGTGGCGTAGGTGTAAGCGTTCGCCACATGGACACAGTTGTCGTCAGCCGTGTGCCAGATGAACGCGGGCGGCGTGTCCTCCCCCACGTTCTGCGCGGGGTCGATGCGCTGCTCCAGTGCGGGATCACTGCCGCCGAGCAGATTCTGCCAACTGCCGATATGGGCGATCTCGCTCGGCGCACAGATGACGGGATAGCAGAGGATCTGCGCGTCGGGACGGCAGTCCTCACGGTCGATCTCATCGGTCTGCTCCTCGGCAAAAGTGCCGCGATAGGTAGCGCAGGTGGCGGCCAGATGGCCGCCGGCAGAAGAGCCCATCACCGCCACGCGGTGAGGGTCGATGCCGTATTCCGCCGCATGGGCACGCACAAAGCGTACCGCCCGGCGGGCATCGAGCAGCGGCAGCGGGAAGCGGTGGGGCGACACACGGTAGTCCACCACAAAGGCGGCAATACCGGCCGCCGCCAGAAATTCGGCATAGCCTTTCCCCTCATGCGGGGCGCGTATCTCATAGCCGCCGCCCGGAAAGATCACCACAGCCGCGTCACTTTTCTTTTCGGCCGGAAGATACGGTGTGATCGTGGGGGTCTCCTCACAAAGACCGGGGACACATTTCCAGAGTTCCATTTTTTCGCACTCCTTATTCGCGTAATAGCAGACGAAACCATCGCAAGAGCGATGGTTTCATCCGAAATTATTCTTGCGTTTTCAGCTTGACCCACAGGTCATTCATCAGTTTATTGGCCTCTTCGGGCAGCGTCAGGAAGACCTCGGTCTTCGCCAGGATGGCTTCATCGGGATAGAAGATCGGGTTTTCGCCCACCTCGGGATCCAGCGCCTTGCGCGCCTCGGTGTGGGGCGTGGAATAGCCGATGTATTCGGCATTGGCCTTGGCCACCTCGGTGCTGCACAGGAAGTTGATATACTGTTCGGCCAGTTCCTTGTGGGTAGAGGTCTTGGGGATGCACATGGCGTCCACGAAGAAGTTGGTACCGGTTTTCGGCACATAGAAATCAATGTTCTCGTTACCGTCGTCGCCGTAGATCATGATGTTGGCATCGCCGGCATAGTAAGGTGCCAGCCAGCCCTCTTCGTTGATCATTTTCTGGTAGATCTGATCCATGTAGTAGCCCTGCACCACACCGCGCTGCTCCACCAGTTTTTCATATGCGGCGTTCAGTTCGTCGGAATCGGTGGTGTTGAGCGAATAGCCCAGCATATTTTCCGCAATGGCGAAGGCGTCACGCGGGTTGTCGAACATATAGATCTTGTCCTTGTATTTTTCGTTCCAAAGGATGTTCCAGCCCTGCTCTTCCAGTTCGCTCTTGTCGACATATTTCTTGTTGTAGAAAATGCCCACGGTGCCCCAGGTATACGGCACGGAATATTTGTTATCCGGGTCATAGGGCAGATTGCGGTACTGCTCGTCGATGTACTTGTAGTTCGGGATATTGTCAAAGTTCAGCTCGGCCAGCAGACCTTCATTGATCATCTTGCCCACCATGTAATCGGAGGGGAAGATCACGTCATATTCCGCCGCGCCGCTGCTCAAAAGGGTATACATCGACTCGTTGGAATCAAAGGTCTTGTATTTCACGACGATGCCGGTCTCCTTGGTAAAGGCGCGGTTGACATCCATCTCTTCGTCGTCGATATATTCGCCCCAGTTATAGACATAGATGGTGGGCTTATTCGATGCGCACCCCGCCATTACGGGCAGCATCAGGGCGACAGCAAGCAAAACGGCCAAAACTTTTTTCATGATATACTCCTCCTTTAATGGTGATTTGTGCCCGCACGGCGGGCCTCATCGCGGATCTGACTGAAGTTCACCAGCAGCAACAGCAGCAGCACGGCGGCAAACATCAGGGTGGACAGGGCATTGATCTCCGGCGTGACCGGCTTCTTGGTCATGGAATAGATCGTGACGGAAAGGGTCTGCGCCGTGGAGCCGGAGTTGAAATAACTGATGACGAAATCGTCCAGCGAAATGGTGAACGCCATCAGCGCACCGGTGACCACACCGGGCATGATCTCGGGCAGCACCACCCGCATGAACGCGCCCACGGGATGACAGCCGAGGTCGAGCGCCGCCTCATACATATGCCGGTTCATCTGCCGCAGTTTGGGCAGCACCTGCAGCACCACATACGGGATACAGAAGGTGATGTGCGCGATCAGCAGTGTGCCGAAGCCGGGCTTGAGCCAGCCGGTGGCACGGTAGATGAAGACGAACATCAGCATCATGGAGATACCGGTGACGATCTCGGGATTGACCATGGGGATATTGTTGATGAACATGAACGTGCGTTTCATCCGGCGGTTCATGCCGTGGATCCCCACCGCCGCCAACGTGCCGATGACGGTGGCGATCAAGGCCGCCAGCACCGCCACCGTGAGAGTGACCTTCAGCGAATCGAGGATGAGGGAATTCTCAAACAATTCGGCATACCACTTGAAAGTGAAGCCGTGCCACGCCACGCGGTTTTTGGAATCGTTGAAAGAAAACACCACGAGCACCACGATGGGCAGATAGAGGAAAATAAAAATCAGGGCATTATACACCCGGGAGAGCCATTTCATACCATCATGCCCTCCAGTTCATTGTCCTCATCATCCACGAACCGCATGGCGGTCATGCAAATGACCATCAGCACCATCAGCAGCAGCGACAGCATGGCACCGACGTTGTAGTTTTTGCTCGAGCCCATGAACATCAGCTCGATCACGTCGCCGATGAGCATATGCTTGCCGCCGCCGAGCAGTTTGGTGATGACAAAGGTACTGACAGCCGGCACAAAGGTCATGGTGACGCCGGAGACGATGCCCGGCTTGGAGAGCGGCAGCACCACACGGCGGAAGACCTGTGCCCCGTTGCAGCCCAGATCCTGTGCGGCCTCCACCAGACGGCCGTCGATCTTCACCATCACGGAATAGAGCGGCAGCACCGTATAGGGCAGGAAATTATACACCGTACCCAGCACCACGGCCTCATCCGTGTTGATCATATGTACCGGATCGAGCCCGAACAGACCGAGGAACTGATTGATAAGCCCCTTATCCTCCAGCAGCGACATCCACGCATAGGTGCGCAGCAGGAAATTCATCCACATGGGCAGCATCACCAGCATGACCATGACCGTCTGCGTACGCGTCGTCATGCGCGAGATCGCGTAGGCCAGCGGATAGGCCAGCACCAGACAGATGACGGTGGAGATGGCGCCGAGTTTGATGGAATCCCAGAAGGTGCCCACATAATCCCCCACCGCCAGCAGATTGGCGGTGGTGAACGCACCCGCATCGTCGGTGAACGCGAACCACACCACGACCGCCAGCGGCACCACGGTGAAGATCAGCATCCACAGGCCGAAGGGGGCGGCCGTCACTTTCGACTTCATCGGTCTTCCTCCCCTGCGGGCTCCTCGGGAAGCTCCGCATCCGGATTGCCGAGCTCGTCGAACTCCTCGGAATAGGAGCTGTAATCGCCGAACTGGCCGGAATAGGCCGACTTTTTCATAATGTGGATATCCTCGGGATTGAGCACGATACCGATCACGCTGCCGGGGGCATAGTAATCGGTGGTCTGGATCATCCACTTGAAGCCCTTGAAATCCACGATAGTCTCAAAATGCACGCCTTTGAAGGTGACCTTGGTCACGGTGCCGACCAGATGACCGCTCTCCGGCTTTACGATATCGACATCCTCCGGGCGGATGACGACATCCACCGGCTCGTGCGGCGCAAAGCCGCTGTCGACGCATTTGAATTTACGGCCGAAAAACTCCACCAGGAAGTCTTCGTGCATGATGCCGTCAAGAATGTTGCTCTCGCCGATGAAATCGGCCACAAAGGCATTCTGCGGCTCGTTATAGATATCCTGCGGCGTACCGATCTGCTGGATGTGGCCGTTATCCATCACGACCACCGTATCCGACATGGAGAGCGCCTCCTCCTGGTCGTGTGTGACGTAGAGGAAGGTGATGCCCAGGCGCTTTTGAATGGATTTGAGTTCCGCCTGCATATCCTTGCGCAATTTCAGATCGAGCGCGGCGAGCGGCTCGTCCAGCAGCAGCACACTCGGCTCGTTGGCCAGCGCGCGGGCGATGGCCACCCGCTGCTGCTGACCGCCCGAAAGGGTGGAGACCGCGCGCTTTTCGAATCCCTTCAGGTTCACCAGCGCCAGCATACGGTGCACGGCTTCGTCGATCTCGTCCTTCTTCTTTTTCTGCACCCGCATACCGAACGCCACGTTTTCATACACGTTCATATGCGGGAACAGCGCATATCGCTGAAAGATGGTGTTGACCGGACGCTTGTGCGGCGGCAGGTCATTGATGCGGCTGCCATGAAAAAAAACATCGCCATGGTCGGGATTGACGAACCCGCCGATGATGCGCAGCGTGGTGGTCTTTCCGCATCCGGAAGGGCCAAGCAGCGTGACAAATTCACCGTCTTTGATGCTGAGGTTCAGCCCCTCCAGCACCGGTTCGCCGTCGAACGACACAGCAATGTCTTTCAATTCGATAACATTTTCCATTATGATGCATCCCCCTTTGCGGTCTGAGATCCTCCGATTTTCACGGAGAACGCGATACTTTGAACAACGCCCTCCGCAAAGGGTTTTTCACAATCGTCCGCCAAAGCTGGCTACTGCGACTGCGGCGCTGCCGGATACCGCTGGTTTTTGCTAAGATGCAGCCGCCCCGTGTTCAGGGCGGACTAGCCGTTTTCCCGCGAAAAACCGCGAGAAAACGAAGCAATTTATAATATAGTGGAAAGAAGCCGAATTGTCAATAGTTTTTTTCACCGAGAGGCCGTTTTACGCAAAATTCCTCCCATTTTGGGCAAAAATCGGCTGCCGGAGTGCCCGACAGCCGATTTTGAAACCGTTTATTTCTTCAATCCGTACTTTTCGATGGCTTCTTCGCGCATCTTATATTTCAGCACCTTGCCCGCAGCGTTCATGGGGAATGCCTGCACGAACTCCACATAGCGCGGCACCTTATGACGGGCCATGTGCGATGCGACGAACGCCTTGATCTCCTCCGCGGTGGCGGTCTCCCCCGCCTTGAGCACGATGGAGGCGAAGATCTCCTCACCGTACTGCTCATCCGGCACGCCGATGACCTGCACGTCCTTCACCTTCGGTGAGGTGAACAGGAATTCCTCGATCTCACGGGGATAGATGTTTTCACCGCCGCGGATGATCATATCCTTCAGGCGGCCGGTGATGCGGTAATGCCCGTCTTCGGTGGCGCAGGCCAGATCGCCCGTGTGCAGCCAGCCGTCGGCGTCGATCGCCTTGGCCGTCTCCTTGGGCATCTTATAGTAGCCTTTCATCACGTTATAGCCGCGGGCGATGAACTCGCCCGTCTCACCCGGCGGCAGCTCGCGGCCGGTGGCGGGGTCGATAATGCGGCACTCCACCTCCGGGAAGGCGGTGCCCACCGTTTCGGTACGCAGTTCCAGACTGTCCTCCAGCCGTCCCATGGTGCAGCCGGGCGCCGCCTCGGTCTGGCCGTAGACAGAGGTGATCTCCGTCATGCCCATCTTCTCGGCCGCCTCCCGCATCAGCGCCGGCGGGCAGTTGCTGCCCGCCATGATACCGGTGCGCATAAAGGAGAAGTCGGTCTTCGGGAAATCCTCGTGCCGCAGCATGGCAATGAACATGGTGGGCACACCGTTGAAGCAGGTGATATGCTCCTGATGCACACACGCCAGCGACGATTTGGCCGAAAAATACGGCAGCGGCAGCAGGGTGGCGCCGTGGGTCATGGAGGCCGTCATGGACAGCACCATGCCGAAACAGTGGAACATGGGCACCTGCACCATCATACGGTCGGCGGTGGAAAGGTCCATCGTGTCACCGATATATTTGCCGTTGTTGACCACATTGTAGTGGGTGAGCATAACACCCTTGGGGAAACCGGTGGTACCGGAGGTGTACTGCATATTGCAGACATCGTGGCTGTCCACACAGGCGGCCATACGGTAGACCTCCTCCACCGGCACGGAGGATGCGCGGGTCAGCGCCTCCTCCCATGTGAGGCAGCCGGGACGGGAAAAGCCCACCGTGATAACGTTGCGCAAAAACGGCAGACGGCGCGCGTGCAGCGGCTCACCGGGACGCAGATCCTCCAGTTCGGGGCAAAGCTCCCCGATAATGGCGGAATAGTCCGCATCCAGGCTCCCCTGAATGGTGATGAGCGTGTGGGTATCCGACTGACGCAGCAGATACTCCACCTCATGCACCTTATACGCCGTGTTCACCGTGACCAGCACGGCGCCGATCTTGGTAACGGCCCAGAAAGCGATATACCACTGCGGGATATTGGTGGCCCACACCGCCACATGGCTGCCCGCCTTCACGCCCAGCGACACCAGCGTCCGGGCAAATTCATCCACGTCCTCACGGAATTCGGCATAGGTGCGGGTATAATCCAGCGTGGTGTACTTGAAGGCCAGCTGATCGGGGAACTCCTCCACCTGCCGGTCGAGCACATCGGAAAAGGTGCAGTCGATCAGGGTATCCTTTTTCCAGACAAAGTGGCCGGTGCCGGCACGGTTGGCGTAGAGCGTCTTCGGCTTGCGCGACACATCGCCGAAGCGGCTCATGTAATTGACAAAGTGCAGGAAGATGATCTCCATATCGTGGATCTCGTCCCATTCGGGGTCCCATTCCAGCGATACAAAGCCGTCATAGTTGATGGAATACAGCGCGCTCATCATCTCGTCGAGCGGCAGCGTGCCCTCGCCGATGAGGCAATACTCCACCTTGCCGTCCCGCACGGCGGAATCTTTGAGATGCACCTGACGGATAAAGGCACCCAGATTTTTCACCGTCTCCTGCGGTGACTCGCCGCAGACGCGGTATGGGTGATGCATGTCCCACAATGCGCCCAGCGAATCGCTGGCAAAACGGGCAAGCATCCCGGCCAAACGGGCAGTGTCGGCATAGACGCCCACCGTTTCGACCAGCAGCGTCACGCCGCTCTTTTCCGCAGCACCGATCACGGCAGACAGGCAGGCAAAGATGGTCTCGTCCTCATTGCCGACGATATCGTCCATATCCACCGCATGGATGCGCACATACGGGATGCGCAGGTCACGCGCCGCGCGGATGCAGGCTTCGATCTCGGCCACATTCTGCGAGAGCGCCGCCTCATCGGCGATATTGCACACCGAGTCGATGCAGGGGATCGCCAGCCCCATATCCGCCACACGGCGGGCGGTGAGCCCGGCGGTCACAGGGTCAAAAATGCCGTTTTCACCCCCGAAGGCCGGTGCGTGCAGGTCGTGCAGTTCGATACCGGCAAATCCCATGTCGCGGGCCGCCTCGCAAAAGTCTGTAAAGCGATATCCCTTCCACCCTCTGGTGGAAAACGAGAGTTTCATGGATGATGTTCCTTTCCCCTTCCGTTTTTCAACGGGCGTCGTAAGCGATCTTGTTCAGCGCGTTCACATAGGCGCGGATGCTGGCACCGATGATATCGGTGGAAACGCCGGTACCGGAGTAAAGTCTTCCGCCTTCACGGAGCTTGACCAACGCGGAGCCGACAGCCTCGCGTCCCTGCGTGACCGACTGGATCTGAAAATCGTCCAGTTCGTAATGGCGGCCGACGATACGCTCGATCGCCAGGAAGGCGGCGTCGATGGGGCCGTCGCCGAGGCTGACACCCTCTACCGTTTTGCCGTTCTTTTCGAATTTGACATGCGCCGTGGCGGAGATCTGGTTGCCGCTGTTGATCACGAAGCTGACCAGCGTGAAGGTGGGCGGCACCTGCATGGCGGTGGTGGCCACGATCGCCTCCAGTTCACGGGCGTTCACCGCTTTTTTGGCCGCCACGCGGCAGACCTCGTCATAGACCTGCGCCATGTCGTCCATCGACAACTCATAGCCCAGCGTCTTCACCGCCGCATCCACGGCGGCGCGATCGGACTGTGCCGTTAGACGGATTGCCTCACGCTCACGGCTCTCTCCGGCAGGCGTGGGGGCAGCCGCGGCCTGATTGCCGATGCCCAGCACGCGGTAAAGCTGCTGCATCCCGCGGTGAAGTTCCGTAACACTGAGCGAGCAGGTGAAGCCGCAGTCGGCGCCCTTGGCGGCGGCGATCTGCGCTATGGCAAGCAGCGATGCCGCCGACTTACCGTCCGCCACCACGGCCACACCATCGGCACCGGCCCGCACAGCCGCCAGTGTGGAAGCCGCCGCCAGCGACAGTTCATCGGTGCATTGCACCGTGAACGGCATATCCGCCGGCAGAACCGTTTTCAATTCGCTCACCCAATCGGCCAGTTCTTCCGGCAGCAGAGCACCGGTGCTGTCCTGCACCGCCACACCGGCGGCGCCGGCCTGCACGGCGGCGGAAATGACCGTTTTCAAAAACTCGCGGTCGGCACGGGTGGCGTCCTCCGCCCAGAAGACCACATTTTCGCACTTTTCCCGTGCGGCGGTCACCAGCGTTTTGACTGCCTCCAGCAATTTGGGGGCTTTCATGTGGCAGATATACTCCATCTGCACCGTGGACACCGGCAGCGACACACACAGCTGCGGCTTTTCGGCACCGGACAGCGCGTTCCACGCCGCCTCCACCGACTCCGCCGTATATCCCACCGGCAGTGACAGCACACAGTCCTTCACCGCGGCGGCGATGGTACGCACCAAAAGAGTATCCGCTTTCGCATTGGCAAGCGCAGGCAGACCGATCACGTCCACGTGCAGTCGCTCCAAAGCCTTGGCGGCCTCCAGACTCTCACGGAATGTCAGAGACATATCGTGGCGCGCGGCCAGTTCCCGCAGCGTAGTGTCGGTCACGGTCAACTTTTTGACGGTTTTCATGCGGATACCCCCAACCTTCCATAAAGGGAAAATAAAAAAGTCCCTGAAACGGACCACCGTTTCAGGCACGATCACACTAATGTGTCAATCGCGGTACCACCCTGATTGCCGCCCGATAGCGGCCACTCTGCAAAACCAACATTTTGCCGGCTGTGATAACGGTGCCTGCCGTAACTTCTTACCGACCGAAAAGGTGTTCGGAAGCTCTGCTCCGGAATGAGACTGCCTCTTCGGGACGACACCGGCTCGCACCGACCGCCGGCTCTCTTCAGTGCGTGGCCCGAAAGACATAGTTCCATCGCCGCATTTATGATGGTTCATTATACACCGCGCAAAAGCGGTTTGTCAAGACTTTTTTTACACCACAGCCTCTTCCGGTTCCTTTTGCTCCTGTGCGGCCTCCTGCGGCACCGGTTTGTCCGGCTTCTGGAACCATTTGAAACAGATCGGATAGGCAATGGCACACAGCGGCAGTGCTGCCAGAATATCCACGGCAGAATGCTGCTTCAAAAACACTGTGGAAATGCTGATGATCACTGCGGCCAGCACATTGGTCACCCGCCACGCCGGCGTTTTGAATCGTTCCGTCTCCCACAGCCCGAACATGGCGGCAAATGAGCCGATCACGTGCAGCGACGGGCAGACATTGGTGTTCGTATCCATGCGGTAGTAGTCGGCCACGATCCATTTCAGCAGATTGTCCGGCTCGACCTGCGGCCGCAATTCCTGACAGTTGGGATAAATAAAATAAATCAGCACCGTCACCGAATAGGTCAGGGCGATGAACTTCATGGTGTTGGCAAAGGACCGCTGATCGTAAAACGCTCCGTACGCCAGCACGCCCGCCACATAGACGAACCAAAACAGATACGGGATCAGAAACCATTCGCAAAACGGAATGTAATCATCCAGAAAGCAATATATCACATGCCATTTTTCCGGCTGATAGACCCGTTCGACTATGGTAAACGCCAAACAGTATATCGGCCAATACAGCAGCCATTTCAAATGGCAGAATTCCGGGTCATTCAGCCGGCTGAGCCGAAATTTCCGGTAATCCACCGTCGGTTTTCGCATTTTAATCCTCCGTTCGGATACGGCAGATGCCATCCTATCGCATCCGATGGCAAAAATATGTATTCGAAAAAAGCAGATTTACGGCAGGAATTCACGGATGGCCCATGCCACGCCGTGTTCACGGATGGTGGGCGCCACCGCCTTGCAGCGGGCTTTCGTCCGCTCATCGGCGTTGCCCATGGCCACGCTGAGGCCGGCCGCGTCCATCATGTCCCAGTCGTTGCGGCTGTCCCCTATCGCCATGGAATGCTCCACCGGGATGCCGAGCAGTTCCAGCGCCTTGCGCATCCCCGTGCCCTTATTTGTCCCGGAAAGCGATGCCTCCCCATAACCGGAAAACTGATACACCGCAAACGTGGGCTCCAGCGCCGCCCGCAGTTCCTCGCCGATCGTACCGGGATAGGTGATCTTGGAGATCGCCGCATCGCGATAGGCGGCGTAAGCCGCGGCAGACGGCATCTGTATGCAGTCCGCACCTTTGCAGAATTCTCCGAAATTATAAAGGCACTCTTCGCCTTCGAACAGTATCGGGTAATCGACTTTCTCAAAATCACGGGCCAAACGCATCAGCACGTCAAAGGGCACCGGACGGTGCCACACCTGCCTGCCGCCGATGCGCACATCGGCACCGATACCGGCGACCACGCCGTCCCAGGCGACGGCGTTCAAAATGTTTTCGCCGATATTGCCATAACCGCGCCCGCTGTTAAGGAAAAAGCGATGCCCGCGCTTCTGCGCATCGGCGATCGCCTCCTGCAGAGGCGGTGCGATCCGGCCGTCAAGCAGGATCGTACCGTCGATATCCAAAAATACCGCCCAAGGTGTCATGCCTGCACTGCCCCCGGAAGTGCCTCGATCTTCTTGGCATAATACTGGAGAATGAGGCGGGCATCGGTGGAATCCACCGTACCGCTGTCGTCCACATCGGCCACAGTCAGGTCCAGATCATTTTCGCCGATCTTCTTGGCGTAATACTGAAGAATAAGACGGGCATCGGTGGAATCCACCGTGCCGCTTCCGTCCACATCGCCGAGGAGATCGCCCGCCGCGGGAGGCGTCACGGGCTTCAGCGCCGCACGCGCATCCTGCAGAGCAGCCAAGGCCTCGTCGATCGCGCTCTGCGTGGCATCGTCATCCTCTTTCAGCGCTTCGGCCGCTTGCAAAGCCGCCGTGTAATCGGCCGCCGAATCCGCCTCATAGGCGGTCAGATCCAGCGTTGCGGCCAGAGCCAGCTCGGCATCCAATGCGGTGTAGTCCAGCGAATCGAGATACTCCACATCATAGCCGTTCGCTTTGGCAAACTGCGCCGCCGCACTCTCGCGGTAGCAAATGATCTTCACGCCCTTATCCAGCGCACCGTCGGCGATCGCCGTCGTCTTGCCCAAAACGGTGATATCGGTGATGCCGCTCCCGGTAAAGGCGCCCTTATCCACGCCGGTGACCGTTTTGTCGTCAATTTTCTCGGGCAGCGTCACGCTCTTGTCGCCGCCATTGTAGCCCGTAACGGTCACGCCGGTACCGGCAGCGTCGTTTTTATAGTCAAAGACATCTGCCGAAGGCGTCGTCACGATGACCTTGCCGGAAGCCGAAAGGGCACTCACCGTCTCGGCATAATTCGTATTGGCCGCGGCAAGGCGGGTCGCCTGCACGGTCAGGAGCATTTCATCCTCCTGCGCGGGCGCCGGATTGCGCAGCTGCAGCGTGAGCAGCGTACCGGAAGCCGGTGCTCCCTCGCTGTTCACAAAAGATACCGTGATCAGGCCCTGACCGGCTTTGGCCGTATTGACCTCGACCTGATCGAAGGCCTCGGAAGTGACGGCCACATAGGTCAGTTTATCGGCCGGGAACGTGATGATCACCGTGCCGTCATACACTTTTTCCGCACAGGCATATTGCACATTGACCGACACCGTTTCCCGTCCGATAGGCACCTTGGTTTCCGGAATGGAAATACTCGCATTAGCGGCAGCCACACCGAGCGGAAGACACAGCACCAAAGCCAATGCCAAAACCATTGCCAGTACTTTTTTCATGTCGATCATCCTTCACAATAAAAAATGATAGAATACAACAAATACCATCATACACTATAGGAAGAAGACTGTCAAGGCCTTTTTACGGTTTCCTCTGCTCTTTCAATTCGCGCTTTTTCTGCTGGTAGGCGACCGTGACGGCGATACAGCGCTTAGCCACCGTACAAAGCAGCCACAGCACGGCGAACACGACCAGCCACAGCAGGAGCGAGATCTCCACCTCCGCTGTTCGGCCGAAATAGGTGAACACCTCCGACACGGTGATGAATGCCACCAGAAAAATGGTGAGATACAGGGCGCCGACGAACGGTTTCGAACGGTAGGCATTGCGCTTTAAAAAGAACAGTTCCCCGGCAATGAGCAGTACCGACACGCCGTATTTGCTCAAGAAAGAAATGGGCACATGATAGAGCAGGCCCTCGCATTCCCCGGGCATCCACGAAAAGATCCATTCGAGCAGCATCATCACGGGCAGCACCGCCGCCAGCCACATGATCAGCCACCGCACCATACCGAGCACCCGCTCGGCACGGCTCTCACGCGGGCAGTTGGCCACCAGTTCGTGGCAGAACACCACCTCGTCCATGCCGACCGCCTCCGAAAACGGCTGTTGCCGCGCCTGGCACTCCTGCGCCATGCCGACGAGGTCGGACATCAGTTCCTCGTATGCCACCTCGTTGAGGGAATACGAGTCGATATAACGCGCCATACGGCGCAGCGTACGGCGGTTTTCCGGCGTCAGCTGCGAAATGGCCACACGGAATTTATCACTCATTGTCTGTACCCTCCCCCATCAGATGACCGACAGCCCCGCTCACCTGCTGCCAGCACTCCTCAAATGCCTCCAGATACGCCTCGCCGGACGGGGTGATGGTGTAATACTTGCGGCGGGGGCCAAGCGGAGACGGCCGCAATTCGGCGCGGATGCTGCCCTGCTTTTCCAGACGCAAAAGCAGCGGATAGATCGTCCCCTCCGAGATATCCCTAAAGCCGATCTCCTTGAGGTATTCAAGAATTTCATATCCGTATGTGGTGCGCAGCCGGATGATCTTCAGGATGCATCCCTCCAGCGTGCCGCGCATCAGCTGTGACTTATCATAAACCATACATCTGCTCCTTGCAAAAAGGAATATCGACCGCCAACAGTGTACCTTTTTTCCGGCGGTTTGTCAATCTTTTTGCAGGAATTCCGGATTTTAGGTTGTCAAAAGTCGTGAAAAGGAGTATACTGGATTTCAAGATTTTTCGAAGGGACGAACAACATGGCCAAAAAGAAAAAATCCGGACGGATCGCCGCAATATGCATCGGTCTGCTGATCGCCGCAGGGCTGATCGCCGCCTGCCTGTACTTTATTCCGCACTCCCCAGCCCCGGCTCCCGGCAAGCAGGACGACCCGGCCACGCCCACGCCCACGCAGCCTGCCGCACCGGCTGCGCCCGCACTGTCGGCCGAGACGCTGGCACAACTGGAGGGCAGCCTGACCGCACGCAACATCCTGCTTTATGACGAGACTCACGACACCGTGCTCTTTTCCCGCGCGGCGGACGAGCCCTGTTATCCCGCCAGCCTCACCAAACTGCTGACGGCGGCGGTGGCTGTCCGCTATGCCGGCGAAGAACCGTTCACCGTCGACAAAGCCGTCTATCTGCGCGACCCGCAGGCGAGCAGTGCCTACCTGAAGATCGGCATGAAGCTGACACTGCCGCAGATGCTGGACGCACTGCTGCTCCCCTCCGGAGCCGACGCGGCCTATCAGCTGGCGGTCACCACCGCGCGGCGGCTGCATCCGGAAGAGGAATTGAGCAATTTCGATGCCGCCATGCAGTTTTGTGACCTGATGAATGAAACGGCCGCCGAGATCGGTGCCGAAAACACGTTTTTCGTCAATCCGGACGGCATCTATCACACCAACCACGTCACCACGGCGACAGATATGCTGGCCATCATGCGCTATGCACAGAGCGTCCCCGCGGTGAAGGAGGCCATGTCGCTCCCCTCGGTGAACTTCACCACCGAGGACGGCCAGCAGTTGGGATATGTCAACACCAACCGGCTGATGAATGTCAATTCGCCCTACTACTATTCCTACTGCACCGGCGGCAAGACCGGCTCCACCGATGAATCCGGCTATTGTCTGGGCGCCGTGGCGGAAAAAGGCGGCGTGCGCCTGTACGCACTGGTGTTCGGCTGCACCGAAGAGAACGCCCGCTTTGCCGAAGCCACCGCGCTATTTGAGGCCGGCTTTTCCGCAATGAAATGAAAGGAAGCGCATCTATGAAAATCGTCATAACCGATGCCCAGACCGTGACCAACGGCGATATCGACCTCTCCCTGTTCGAGCGTTTCGGTGAGGTCGTCCGCTGGCCGCTGACCGACCGTGAGCAGGCCAAGGAGCGGCTTGCCGGTGCCGACGCCGTGCTGATGAACAAGACCGTGCAGGATGCCGACGTGCTGGCCGCCGCACCGAAACTGCGGTACATCGGCCTGTTTGCCACCGGATACAACACGGTGGACACCGCCTACTGCCACGCCCACGGCATCACCGTGTGCAACGCCGGCAGTTATTCCACAGACGCCGTGGCGCAGACGGTCTTTGCCTTCATGCTGCACCATTACAGCCACGTGGCCGACTATGACGCATTCGTGGCGGGCGGTGGCTGGATCGACTCCCCCACCTTCTCTCCTTTCATCTTCCCCACAGCCGAGCTTTGCGGCAAGACGCTGGGCATTTTCGGCTACGGCACCATCGGCAAAAAGGTGGCCGCCATCGCCCGTGCCTTCGGCATGGAGGTGCTGGCCGTGCCGCACGTCACCCGTCCGGACGACGGCGTGGTGCGTTTTACGGATCTGGATACCATGCTGGCCGCGGCCGATGTGATCTCGGTGCACTGTCCCCTCACCCCCGAAACGACCCGCCTGTTTGATGCGGCCGCTTTCGAAAAGTGCAAGCCGGGTGCCTATTTCATCAACACCTCCCGCGGGGGCGTGGTGGTGGAGGAGGCACTGCGTGACGCGGTGCTTTCCGGCCGGCTTTCCGGCGCGGGACTGGACGTGCTGACCAAGGAGCCGATGGACAAGAACTGCGTACTGCTCGGCGTCAAGGGCATCGCCTTTACTCCCCATGTGGCATGGGCCCCCTATGAGACCCGCCTGCGGCTGATGGATATCGTGGCCGACAACCTGCAGAATTTTCTGGACGGTCACCCGACACACGTGGTCTGATCATATCGGTAAAAACATAAAAGCAAAAGGCCGCGGCGCATGGCGCCGCAGCCTTGATTGAAAAAGTGACCCGCCCGACCGTAAATGTGCCCTGTTGGCCTGCTACCAACGTAACAGGTGGGTGCCGCCCACCGTTTTCACGCTCCCTTCGTCCCGCAAAAGCGAGGAGGTCTGCAATCCGCCGGCGGAGCAAGGCTCCCTTCATCCAAATGTAGTAGGGTCAATGGGCACCTGTCCGCGAATCGGGCAGGAAAAGAGCTTATTCGGAGTCGATCTCGTAATATTCCGAAAGACGTTCTTCAAAAATATCGGCGATCTCATCGTAGAGCTCGTCATCCTCGATGGGCAGCAGCAGATTGCCGTCGCCATCCTCCTGCACTTCCAGAATGATGAGTTCCCCGTCATCCTGGATGGCCTCGGCCGGATCCTCGTAAAACGGCAGCAGCGCCACATACCGGCCGGTATCGGTTTCGATCGCATCGAGTTTTTCGAAGGTGTGGGTCACACCGTCATCGTCCTCCACCGTGACCAGATCGGGACCGTAATCGTCGAGTTCTTCTATGTCTTTTTCTTCCCAGATATCCATGTTTCATTCTCCGCTTTCAGTTGTTTTTCTCTGCTTCTATTTTACACGTTTTCCGCTCTGCCGTCAAGAGGGAGAATACAGAAAATATTTCGACCAGATCCCTTTGAAAATTTGCTTTTACACTTGACGAATTTCCGCTTTTCTTATAATGTATAAGGAGTACCCTCGGTATCGAGGAATGTAAGGAGACCTGCTTTGTGAAAAAAATGTTTTGCCTCATTTCGCACACCCACTGGGATCGTGAATGGTACATGCCGTTCGAAGGATTCCGCCTCAAACTGGTCGATCTGATCGACCGTCTCATCAAGATCATTGAAGAGTACCCCGACTATGTGTTCCATCTAGATGCCCAGACCATCGTACTGGAGGATTATCTGGAGATCCGCCCCGAAATGGCCGACACACTGAAAAAATACATCACCAACGGCAACATCATGGTGGGGCCATGGTATCTGCAGAACGATTTCCTGCTCACCAGCGGGGAATCCACCATCCGCAACCTGCTGGAGGGGCGCCGCATTGCCCGCAGTTTCGGCCATTGCGACACCGTCGGCTATGCGCCCGACCAGTTCGGCAACATTTCCCAGTTGCCGCAGATCCTGCGCGGCTTCGGCATCGACAATTTCGTGTTCGGCCGCGGCTATAACTGCCTTGCCCGCCGGGAGGACGGATCGGCCTACATGCTGCCCGATCCGCTGGAGTTCCAGTGGGAGGGGCCGGACGGCTCCCGCGTACTGGCGGTCAATCTGCGGTGCTGGTACAATAATGCGCAGCGCATCCCGCCGGAACTGGAACTCGCCAAGCAGATGACCGACCGCATCGTGGCCGCCTACAACGGACTGATCAGCACCGAATACTATCTGCTGATGAACGGCGTGGATCATCTGGAGGCACAGTCCGACCTGCTGCCCATCGTGAAAGCCTACAACGAAAAGTACGCCGGCGAAGACGGCGAAATGCAGCAGTATCGCCTGTGCGACTATATCGACAAGGTGAAGGAGAGTCTGGAAAAACATCAGGTCACGCTCACCACATGGAAGGGCGAACTGCGCCGCAGTCCGACACACAGTCTGCTCACCGGCACCTTCTCCTCCCGCCATTATCTGAAGATCGCCAACGTGAAGGCACAGAACACGATGGAGCAGCTGCTCGAACCGCTCTATTCCATGCTGGAACTGGCCGGCTGCCAAGGCGTCTATTCGTGGGATCACTTCCGCCACGGGTGGAAGATGCTGATGAAAAATCACCCGCACGACTCCATCTGCGGCTGCTCCCGCGACGCGGTGCACGACCACATGGAGGATAATTTCCGCAAGATCAAAGAATTCACCGACGAATGGCTGCGGCGCGGTCTGCAGGAGGCCTGCTATCACAGCGACCTGCTGAAAAACCAGCCGGACTGCCGCTTCGCCGTCGGTGTGGTGAACACCACCGGACGCCCGCTCTCCGGCATTCTGCCGCTGGAACTCGACTTCCCGCGTGCGGCCGAGGTGGGTGGCTATAAATTGGTGGATCAGAACGGCAAAGAACTGCCCTTTGCCCTCACCGATCGCATCCCGGCGCACCGCGACGAATTCTCCGCCATCAACCTGCCCGGCAAAACGGCGGTCGACCGCCACTGTGTCTATGTGCAGGTCGAAGATGTGCCGGCCTACTCCTTCTACGGCATCGCCATCCTGCCCGCCGACGCCACCCCCGCCGTGGAACAGCGTCCCGCGACCGACACGCTGGAAAACGACGCGCTGCGCGTGACAGTGGACAAACGCGGCCGTGTGGATGTGCTGTGCAAAAAGACCGGCAAGCTGTACGAAGACGTGCTGTATCTGGAGGATCGCGGCGACCACGGCGACTCCTATATCTTCACCGATGCCGGCTCCCCCGCCATCCTGTCGCAGGAGTTCACCCCCACGGTGACCCCGATCGAAAACAATGCCTTCACCCGGAAACTGCGCATCGAGTGGGCGCTGTCGCTGCCTGCGGCGTATGACTTTGCCGCCCACCGCCGCACCGGCGAGCGCAACACCGTTTCTGTCCGGCTGGATCTGCAGCTGGACGCCACCGACGATATGCTGCGCATCGGTTTCACCGTGGACAACACCTGCTGCGACCACCGTCTGCGTCTGGTGTTCCGCACCGACTTCGCCGAAGCGCTCTGCCTGGCGGATACGGCTTTCGACATCATCCCCCGCGATATCGTGACTGATAAGAATATCCACACCGAGATCTTCCCGAACGCCTCCTTTGTGACGGTGGAGCAGGAGGACAACGGTCTGGCCATCCTCACCGAAGGCACCCACGAGACCGAGCATGTGGAGCCCGGCGTGGTGGCGTTGACGCTCGTGCGCAGTACCGGTGTCATCAGCCGTGCCTCCGACGACGCCTCCGCCGAATTCGGACAGGCATGGGATTGCCCCGGCAACCAGAGCCTGCGCACCGTTTCCGGGCGGCTGGCGCTGCTCCCCTACGCCGGCACCGCCTACACCGCCGACCTGCCCAACCGCGCGATCGCGTTCCGCACCGGATTGCAGGGTGTCTTCTTCCCCACCGACCGGCGCATCTTCAACGGCGGCCGCCCCTTCAATGGCGAGCCGGACGGCAACCGCCTGTACTATCTGCCGGACGCCTATCCGGATGCCCTGCTGAGTGACCGTGCCTCGCTTTTGAGCGTGGAGGGCGACACCGTCGCCGTCTCCTGCCTCAAGCTGGCGGACGATCAGGCCGGACTCATCCTGCGCTTCTACAACTACGGCACCGAAGCGCAGACCGCGACCGTCAAGGCGGTGCGCGAGATCTTCCGCACCGACATGGGCGAGGACAGCCGCCTGTCGCTCGGACGTGACTGCGTCGAACTGCCGGTGCAGCCGAAAGAGATCATCACGCTGTATCTGAAATAAAAGCATAAAGGATCGGGCAACCTTGACAGCCCCTTGCCGCTATTTGCGTCTTTATGTAAAAAAAACGGGCATCGTACCTTTGTGGCACGGTGCCCGTTTCCTTTTACACGCTCATCCCTTGGATGGCGTTGTCATACATAAACCGCTTGAGCTTTTCGCTTTCCCCGGTGTTGTAGTAATCAAGCAGCATGGTGTTAAACTGTTCCATACAGCCATCTGTAATGGTGAGGATCCCGGCGCCGGCACTTACAAGGATCTTGTTTGCAAGTGTCATACTGGTGCGCTTGTTGCCGTCCCAGAACAGCTGCCCCCGTGCGCCCCATACAAAGGCGCTCAAAGCCTTTTCCGTGGCGGTGGTATCTTTCCCCATAATCTCTGCAAGCTCACGCTCTGCGCCGTCCTGGGCGGGTATGGGCGGCTGATAATCTGTGCCGGAGATCCCAACGGTACCGGTGCGGAGCTTGCCCCACTCAAGAGCCTCATTCCGGGCAATAAATTCATTCAGCTTGCACATATAGGCAAGCGTTACCGGTGCATCCACGGTGCCGAGGAGGTATTTCCAGGCATCCCGCATATTTAGGATGGCTTGAATATCATCAAGCTGCACATTGGGTACATTCACGCCGTTTAGTATGGTTTTGGTTTGCGGGAAAGTGACGGCTCTGTTTTCCATCCGCATACCGCAGTACACATTTTCATCCCATTTCTTTTTGGCAAGAAAGAGGCTTTGCTCCGGGG
>JAZRVU010000028.1:0-8675 GCA_045599305.1 Acutalibacteraceae bacterium
GACTGGGATTTCGGCGGCGACTGGGACTCCGACTGGTAAAGTGGTTTTATTATCATAGCCCATCTTTGCATAGCCCAACATAATTTGTTGTTTTTTGTGGCAGGTGTGTTATTATGAAAAAGATTATTTCATTAGACGGTAAATGGCGCTTCACTCATGTGCTTGACCAGCGCCCTGATAATAATCATTCACTCTATGACGGCGAAGTGCCGCTTTATGCTACAGATAAGATTTATCGCACCGATTGGATAAATGTAAATGTTCCGGGCGTTTGGGAAAAGTATGCCGAGAAATACGCGCTTTTTGAGGGCGTTTGCTGGTATTATAGAACATTTGAGGTGGAGGAACTCACGGAAGATACCGTTGCGCAGCTTCGTTTCGGCGGCGTGATCTACCGCGCCGATATATATCTGAATAATGAATATGTCGGATTTCACGAGTCCGGCTATGTAGAGTTTACAAGAGATATCACAAAGTTCATCAAGCAAGGAACAAACTGTCTCGCGCTTTGCGTGGATAACCGTCCGCTGATCGTCAAGTGGCCTCACGATTGGGGATATTTCAATTTCGGCGGGATTCACGGCAGTGTATCATTGGAGTTGATGAGCGGGGAATACATCGACAGCCTTTCGCTGACGCCCGATTACGACTGCGAAAAAGGGCAGGGACTTCTTCGGGTGAAGGGGACGCTGAAACACTTTGACGGTTCAAGAATTACCGTATCGGTTGCAGGCAGGACGGCGGTGCTTGATGCTAAAGCCGACGGAGAATTTGATGAAATTTTAAAAATTGACGGTATCAATGCGTGGACACCCGATGAGCCCCTGCTATATGAATGCACGGTAAGAATCGGCGAGGAAGTTTTTGAAGAAAAAAGAGTCGGCTTCAGAAATATCAAAACACAAAATGCGAAGATCCTTTTGAACGGTAACCCGTTCTTTTGCAAGGGATGTTGCTATCTTTACGATTCCCCCGAACACGGTTTGACCGCTTCCTTAGAGCAGATGCGATACGATCTTTCCGAAATGAAAGAGGCCGGGATCAATGCCATCCGTACCCACTATCCGATGGATGAGATTTTCTACCGCCTTTGCGATGAAATGGGATTTGTCAGTTGGATCGAGCTTCCTGTTTACTGCTCAAAACCAAGCAGGGAAGAAACGAACACGGTATTTGCACGTCCTGAGTATATCGAAAATGCGCAGATGATCCTTTGCGAGATGATCGCCCTTGCAAGGAGCCATGCAAGTGTAATTATTTACAGCATCGGCAACGAGTGTAATATCGAGCATCCCGAGGCATTGCCCTTCTTTACGGTCATGGCAAACACGGTCAGAGAAACCGATGATACCCGTTTGGTCGGATATGCTTCGCTTTACGGTCTTGTCGGTGAAATGGGGTCGATTCTCGATGTGCTCGGCATGAACTGCTATGACGGCTGGTACAATAAGATCACCGAATATTATCACTACGAGGAGAAGGAAGTAGAAAACGGTGCTGTGAAACTTCCCGAAATTGTGCTCGGCCGCTTCCATGCGCTTGCAAACGAACTGGATGAAAAACTTCCGAAAGATTTGCCGATCGTGCTTTCGGAGTTCGGTGGCGATTCGGTGCCCGGATTCCGTTCCTGTTCCATGGATTATTGGAGCGAGGAATATCACGCAGAGGTCGTGAAAAAAACGGTTCTTGCTGTCCGTGAACATGAAAACCGCTTTGCCGGCACCTTTGTTTTTGCTTTTACCGATTATCATGATCCCAGCAAGCCGCAAAACGGTTTTTGGAACGAATACAACCTGAAAGGGATGCTTTCCTATCACCGTGACCGAAAGTTACCCTTTTATGCGTTAAAAGAAGTCTACACAAGTGAGAAGAAATAAATGATCTCATTTGATCCGCGTGTTTGATTTGTTCGGTTGTTTCCCATACATACAGATTTACGGGGAAGTAATCGAAAACCACCTGCCGAAATGTCGGCAGGTGGTTTGTTTTATGCGGGTTTTATTCGTCCCGCAGTACCCGGGTGCGGTATCTGAAAAAGTAGGTCAGCACCCCGAACAGCCCGTCGGCGACCCACGCAAGCGCCCACCCGGCAAAAATGCCGTAGATGCCGTAGTGCGGCGCCAGCAGAGCGCCGGCAGTCAGCTGCACGGCCGAGCCGATGCAGGTGGCGATGAACAGCGGCGCCATCACCCCGCAGCCGCGGTAGAATGCGTGGAACAGGTTGGCGATGAGGTTGCAGAGGATCACCGGCAGAAACCGCTGCAAAAACATGACCGAATAGGCATAGGCGTCGCCGTCGGCTCCGCCGCGCATGAACAGGCCGCAGACCAGGTCGGGGAAAAACACGAACAGCGCCAGCACGGGCAGGAAAAAGCACAGCCCCTGCAGAAGCGCCACCCGCAGTCCCTTTTGCAGCTGATGCCGTTTGCCCGCGCCGATACACTGTCCGGCGTAGGCCGAGAGCGTTTTGGCAGAGTTCTGATAGATGTTGGCGGTGAAATCATACACCTGCTTGGCAACGGCGAAGCTGGCGGTGGCCGCCGCGCCGATGCCGTTTACCAGCGGCGAGAGCAGCATCGAGGAGACGTACATCACACTTTGCTGGCACATCGTGGGGATCGAATACCGCAGTGTGACGGAAAGCGACCGCGGCGAAAGGCGCACTTTTTGTTTGGCCACCCCCATCTGCCGGAACGAGACCGCCACCTTGATCAAAAAGCCGATATCCGCCGCCAGCGACGAGGCGACGGTGGCGATGGCCAGACCGGCGATGCCCAGCGGCTTCACCAGCAGCAGGTCGCCCACGATGTTGACCACCGACGACACCGCCGACATCCCGAGCGGGAACGATGAGGAGCCGAACGCGTTCATCAGGTGTACCCCGTAGGGGGGCAGCGCCGTGCAGGCAAAACCGAGGATGCAGATGGAAAAGTAGGTGTCCGCGTCCTGCCGGATCTCGGGCGACACCTGCAGCAGGTCGTAAACAGAGTCGCGCAGCAGGAACAGCGTGGCCGAAACGCCGGCAAGCGCCGCCAGTACCAGCAGATAGTTGGTGATCACCAGTTTTTTGATGGTGCCGTAGTCTCTGGCGCCGAACAGGCGGGCCATATACACACAAAAGCCGGCGGCGTACCCCCAGAATATAGAGGAAAAAAAGGTGAGCAGCGCCGAGGTGGCGCCGATGGCCGCCAGCCCCTGTTCCCCCAGCGCCTGCCCCGCAATGATCGCGTCCACCGTGTGATATGCCTGCGACAGCACGCCCGACAGCACCATCGGGATGGCAAACAGCAGAAATGTTTTATAGATGTTGCGTTTGGTTAGATCTTTCATACGCCGTTCCTTATTGACAAATGTGACTGACAATGCTACTATTATAGCAAATTCTCAAGAAAACGCAATACTGTTAAGAATATAGCGAAATTCTCACGATTTCTCAAAAAGGAGCGACTTTATGTCACAAAAAGAGCGGCAAAACGACATTTTGGACATTTTAAAACGGTACGGCTATGTGTCGGTGAAGGTGCTGACCGAGGAACTGCACTACAGCTCGGCCACGATCAACCGCGACCTGAACCACATGGAGACGCAGGGGCTGGTCAAGCGCTCCTACGGCGGTGTGGAACTGGTGGGCGGCACGGTCACGCCGCTGGCCTTTCGCTATCACAAGATGCGGGTGCACAAAAACCACATCGGGCTGGCGGCCGCCGGCTATATCGAGGACGGCGACACCGTTTTCATCGACGGCTCCACCACGGGGCAGTATATCGGCCGGTACATCACCGGCCGGAAAGATCTCACCGTCATCAGCAACAACATGGCGCTGGTCACCTTTTTGAGCGAGTACGGCGTGAACGCCATCTGTCTGGGCGGACGGGTGGTCGAGGTGCCAAGTATGGTCTGTTCACCCGAAACGGTGGAGAACGTGCGCTCCTACCATGCCGACAAGGTCTTTTTCTCCACCGGCGGCATCACGCATGACGGCCGGATCTTATCCGACGATCGGTATTACCTGATGCACAAGGCGATGCTCGCTTCTGCCGACCGCTCCTTTTACATGGCCGACCACGGCAAGGTCGACACCCCCAATTTCACCCGGTTCCTCTGCGACGCGGGGGATGTCGACGTGATCCTCAGCGATCATGCGTTTTCAAGCGAGGTGCAGAGCCGTTATCCCGATACGGCGTTCGTCAAAGTCGAGGTGTAACAGGGCGGACGGCACAAACGCCTGCCAAAAACGACAACACGCGCCCGGCCGAACAGCCGGGCGCGTGTTTCTTTATTTTATGCGGGATATCCCCGTGGGAGGATGCCCGGTCATGCGGTGGTGACGGTCACCTTCACGCCGGGTCGGCCGCCGCGTTTTGCTTCGCACAAAATCAGCCACGGCTGCTGCCCGCCGGGGTGGCAGACAGCCTCGATCCGCTTGGGCTCCAGTCCGTTTTTTCGCAGGGCGTCGGTCAGATCGCACAGCCGCTCGGGGCGGTGACACAGGCAGAAGGTGCCGCCGTTTTTCAAAAGCCGTGCCGCCGCGGCGCACAGCTCCCCCAGTGCGGCGGGGCTCTCCTCGTGCCGGGCGATGCGGCGGGCGGGGCTGTCGTTCTCTCTGCCGCCGCCGGCGGGAAAATAGGGCGGATTGCAGACCACGCGGTCGAACAACCCGGCCGGCAGCAGTCCGTCGAGCGCCCGCCAGTCGGCGGTGAACACCCGTACCGGCAGGCCGCACGCCGCCGCCGAGCGGGTCGCCAACGCGGCGGCCTCGGGCTGGATCTCCACCGCCGTGACGGCGTTGTCCCGCGCCAGCAGCAGGGCGATCACCCCGCAGCCGGTGCCCAGTTCGCACACCGCCTTGCCGCGGCAGGTGGCAAAATCCGCCAGCAGCAGCGCGTCCGCGCCGAAGCCGTGCTCCGGCGTGACGAACACCCCGCCGCCGATGCTTTCGAGCGGCTCGAAGCGTGTTTCCATAACCTACCCCCCTGTTTTCAAAAACATACCCCCGCTTTTGGCCGAAAACGCAGGAGGGCGGGCGAACGCCCGCCCTCCTGAGGCTTGCAAAGGGTTTTTATTTGGCTTTCACGCGGATGGTCTTGATCTCATACGGCCGGAAGCGGAGTGCCGCGGCCGTGCCGTCCATGGCCACCGGGGTGCCGTCCTCCTCCAGCATATTGCAGCTTTCCACCGCGGCGAACGGCAGTGCGACCGAAAGGGTGGTATCGGTACGCAGACCCATCGCCTCGTAGAGGCGCAGGATCACGTCGTCGGAGCCGTCCTCGGCGGGCTTCATCGTGTCGATGAAGACGTTTTTGGCCGCCACGGTCACGGCGCTCGCCTGTGCCCATGCACCGGCAAACGGAGTGGCGGGGCAATTGAGGTCATAGGCCTCGCGCACCACGTCGCTGTCGGCCAGCGCGCAGTCGAAGGGCAGGAAGCTGTAGATGAAGTGCTGGGTGCCCAGATCCGCCGTCTCGTCGGGCGCCTGCGGCGCACGCAGCAGCGAGACGTTGATGGAGGTGCCCATCGTGTTCACGCCGTACTTGCAGTCGTTGAGGATCGCCACGCCGCGGTTGCCCTCGCACAGCGCCGTCCAGCGGTGCTGTGCCACCTCGTAGCGGTCGAGGTCATAGGGACGGGAGCGGTGATTCGGGCGGGCGATGTGACCGAACTGGATCTCGCTGATGGCCTCCTCGGCGTGGACGTCCACATCGAAGCAGACCTTCAGCAGCTTGTGCGCCTCGTTCCACTCGACGGTGGTGTCGAAATCGACACGGTCGGAGTCGGCGCGCAGGGTGACCAGTTGGGTGAGGTCGGAATTGTGGATGCGGCGGGTGATGCGCAGACAGGCGGCCAGCGCCCCCTGCGACACGATCTCCATGTCCGCGTCCTCCGTCAACTCGACGGGCAGCAGTTCATAACTGGTGTCGATGTCCCACGCCTCATAGGCCACGGTGGTGTCCTTGAACATCTTTAATTCGTTGCCCAGTCCGCAGAGCATCTCGCCAGAAGCGGTGACGGCCGAGACCATCTCGCCGCGGCGGTTGAACCGGACGGTGAGGCGGCCGTTGCTCATCTCGGCGCCGTCGGCGGTGAGGGCGGCCGAAACGGTGCCCACGGCGGGCGCCACACCGGCGGCCTTTTGGAGCGTCACGCTGCCCATGGCGGGCACGGTGACGGCGGCGACCATCCGGCCGTTGAGTTCCTGCGCCGTCAGCACGCGGCCGTCGGCTTCGGCACCGTCCCAGCCCTCGGGCAGATCGGCCAGCACCACGCGGTCGAAGGAGAGGGAGTTGAACACCGAGACCGCCTCGCTGCCGTCGCACAGGGCGCGGCCCATATCCAGACGCACGTCGGCCAGCGCATTCAGGATGTCGGTGTGGGTCTTGTAGGCCTCCTCATACACACGGTGGATAGAGGAGCCGGGCAGGATGTCGTGGAACTGGCAGAGCAGTACCTGCTTCCAGTGCTCGTCGATGGCGGCGAGCGGGTAGGTGTAGCCGGCCTGCTTGGCCAGTACGCCCAGCGCCTCGGTCTCGCGCAGGGCGAGCTCGCACTTGCGGTTGCCCCATTTCACCTTTGCCTGCGAGGTCTGCACGCCGCGGTGGCACTGCAGGTACAACTCGCCGACATAGGTGTCGGTCGGCTCGGGGGTGTTTTCGAAATAGTCGTTCGGGTGGGCGAAATCCATGCGCGGCAGACCCTCAAAGTCCTTCTGCCGCAGCACGTTTTCGATGTGCTCGCGGGTGGGGCCGCCGCCGCCGTCGCCGTAGCCGAAGGGGATCATGAAGCCGCGCAGGCCGTATTTCTGCCGCCGGTCGTTCCAGCGGCGGCCCATCGTTTCGGCGTCGGTGTCGGAGGTGTAGGAGACGTGCAGGAAGGTGCGGATGGCGGTGCCGTCCAGCCCCTGCCAGTAGAAATCGTTATAGGGGAACTGCTCGCCGCCGTTGTAGGCCCACCAGATCTTCTGGGTGGAGAACCACTCGATACCGCAGCCCTTCATGATCTGCGGCAGGGCGGCGTTGTAGCCGAACACGTCGGGCAGCCAGAGCATCTTGTTGTCCACCCCGAACTCCTCGCGGAAGAAGCGCTTGCCGTGCACGAACTGACGGATGAGCGCCTCGCCGCCGGAGACGTTGGTGTCGGCCTCGACCCACATACCGCCCTCGGGGATCCACTGGCCGGCGGCCACCTTTTCCTTGATGCGGGCGTAAAGGTCGGGATACAGTTCCTTGGCCATGCGGTAGAGGTGCGGCTGGCTCTGCAGGAATTTGTAGCCGGGATAGCGGTCCATGTGGGCGACCTGCGCGGCAAAGGTGCGGTGCACCTTGCGCTCGGTCTCGGCCAGCGGCCACAGCCATGCCACGTCGATGTGGGCGTGGCCGAAGGCGTAGAACTGCGGCGCGGTGGAGCCGTTGTGGCGGGCAAGGATGGGTGCCAGCGCCTCACGCGCCTTCTGATAATCGGCGTTGCGGTCGGCGGCGGGCTGCTCGAAGTCCACTGTCAGGGTGAACTGTTTGAGCGCCTCGTTGATATCCTGCTTGTGCAGGGTGTCGCCGAACAGGCCGCGGCGGGCGGAGCGCAGAAAGCGCACGTCCAGATAGAGCTGATAGGCGAGCTCGTTCCAGCGGCCGAAGGAGCAGTGCCTCGTGACGGTGCGCAGACGGGCATCGTCCGGCTGCCATGCCGGTGTCTCGGCAAACTGCGGGCCGCGGCGGCAGCCGGGGAAATCGTGCCCGGCGTAGACCTCCACCGCCACCTCATAGGAGGTGCCGGGGACGGCGCTCTCGGTCAGCACCAGATCGCTCATGCGGTGCAGGTCATCCTTCACCCACTCGGCGCGGCGGCAGCCGAACTCTTTGCCGTCCACATACACGGCGGACTCGCCGCCCAGATCGAGCCGCAGCACCAGTTTTTCACCGGCCGCGCTCTCGGGCACGGTCAGCGTGGTGCGCACCCACAGATATTCCCAGTTGTGGCCCCAACGGGTGCCCTCCGGCACGGGCTGAAAATCGCCCTCTGCCATCGCGCGGGGGTATCCCAGCTCCTCGGACGTGACAAAGCCCGTCCACTCAAGCGGGGCCACCGGGGTGTAGATGTCATGGGAAAGTTGCTCGACCCACATGTCCAGCCGCTTGTCCCATTCGATTGGAAACTGCATTTTCAAAGACCTCCCTTTACGGAAAATACTGCCTTTATTATAAGGAATATCCCCCCCGTTTGCAACCCTTTTCGGGAAAAAGGCGGAAAGAATTTCATAAAAAAGGCCGCCCGTTTGCGGGCGGCTCAAAAGCGGCGCGGACGGTCAGTCTTTGCCGATTTTTCCGTGCTCTTTTTCATATTTTTCCACACAGTCCCGGATCAGAATGAGGATCTGGCTGTTGGCCGAGCGCCCCTCGTAGTCGGACACCACGTGCAGTTTGTTGAGCATCTCTTCGTCGATGCGGATGGACAAACTCTTGATCGCCATAAAAAAGCCCCATTTCAAACATATTATGGGTTTATTTTACGGCCAAAATGTGGTATTATGTGTATTATAAACGCACAATGTGTTCAAAATGCGTTCAGTCATTCTCTTTCGGTAATGCAAATTTCAGGAGGTGTCAGTATGAAAGTCGCAGTTATCGGGTCGCGGGGATGCGTGGTCACGGGGTTGGAGGAGTATCTGCCGCAGGATACCACCGAAA
>JAZRVU010000029.1:0-12338 GCA_045599305.1 Acutalibacteraceae bacterium
GCTCGCGCAGGGTGAGGATGTAATCCGCGGACTGCGGATATTGTGCAAACGTGACCGGGGCACCGGCGAGCTCATCGATCAGCGACACGACCGTCTCGCGCCCGACGAGCGACGCGCACAGCTGCAGCGCGCGGATATCCTCGAGCGCCTCATAAAACACCTCCAGACGGGTGGAGGCCAGCGGCTGCCCGTCGGGGCCGGGATAGACCGAGAAGGCATCGCCGGAGGGCACCTGCCCCTCGCCCGACTGGCAGACGTAGGGATTGATGAGGCGGCGGGAGCCCATGCTGTAATAGAAATTATAGCCCCACTGCAAAAAGCCGGTGATCCCGAATTTATAAAGCTGCACGCCGAGGATACGGTTGCGGAAGCCGGGATAGGCAATGAACCGGTTGCTCATGCGGTCTATTTGACCGCAACAGTAATACGCCCAGCGCTCCGGGATGTCCTCGGCCAGAAACGGCTCGATATGATCGGTGGCGGGCACGGGAAGTTCCACCGCCCCGCAGCGGTAAAATTCCACATGGCAAAGCGCGTCGATCAGCTTGCAGCCCTTCAGATATGGGGTGATGATCGCCTTGGCGCGGCAATACCCCTCCAAATGCTGCTCGGACGGCTCGTCCGACACATGAAAATAGCAGTCATCCAACACGCCCTGCGCCCGCAGGAACGCCACCAGTTCGGGCAGCAGGCACTGCAGAAAGCGCGGATAGGCGCCCTCGGTGCCGGGGGTGTCCCAGCCGAAGATACGGCGGGGGCCTTCGTCTGTCTCGGCCACCACCTTGGGGGCACATTCGGCGCCCCACTGGGTGAAGAAATGGGAGATCTCAAAATAACGCACACCCACCGACCGGGCCAGCTTGATCCAGCGCGCCAGAAGCGAAAAATCGAAGGTGTAGGTCTCCCCCTGCTGCCGCACCCCCACCAGCTGCACGGTGGGACGCTCGCTCCCCCGCTCGGTATCCAGCGGCGGGGTGAACACGGGGGTGAGCAGGCAGTTGATGCCGTGATCGACGGCACAGCGCATGAAGTTTTCGATCACCTGCCAATGCGCCTCGGAAAACACCGGCAGACCGTAATAGGAGGCGAGGCAATCGCAGTGGAACCATTCGGTGAACACCGTCGTCTGCACCGGCAATGCGGCGTCCGGCACGGTGAGGGTGAGCGAGGCCGCGGCTGGCACGGTGCCGTCATCGGCCGAAAGCGTCACCGCAGGGGTGAACACACCGGGCGCATCGGGCGTGACGGTCACCCAAAAGGCCATGAGCGCACCGGGACGCAGCCAGACAAAGCCGCCGGGATCGAGCGGCTGGAGCAGGTCGGGATAGACATGGCCGGACGCTTCGATGAAGCCGGCCGTCCCGCGGGAGGGATCGTGCGTGTAGGCGGGCAGATCGGCGGTGACGTTCACCGCCTCACACACCGACGCGCCGCCGATCCCGCCGACCGACAGCCGGACACGGCAGGAGAAGTCCTGCGGCACCTTCACGATGAACTGAAAATTCACCCGCTCGCCCCGCAGTGCGGAGAGCGCCGACAGTGCGGGGTACTTTTCCGTCTCATCGCCGACCAGCGGCTTTTCGAGCGACGATACGATACGGCAATCAAGCATCACAAATTCTCCTTACAACGGTGTGACATCCTGCGGCCCACGCAGGTACCATTGACCGCCGGTGAAATCCGGCATGACCTGCGGCTGGCCGCCGAGCAGCAGCGACTGCTCCGACAACACCGCTACCGCCATCCACGTGACGCCGTCATAGACGTCGATCGGCACGGGCGTGTGATTTTCCAGCGCATCGACGAACGCGTGATAGACGAAATAGTCCATGCCGCCGTGCCCCGCGTCCATCATCTCCTGCGTGACCGACTTCCACAGCTTTGGCAGGTACTCCTGCTCATATTCCTGTGCGTTGTTCATCAGTTTTTGAAGAGCCGTGGCCGACTCGAAGCCTTCCGCTATGGGGTCGCCGTCCAACAGCACGGCGTTCGCCGCGCCGAAATAGGAGCCTTTCGTGCCGCGCACGGTGAAATTGCGGCTGTAAAACCGCGGCAGGGTGGTGTCCAGCCGCAGGTGGATCGTCTCGCCGCCGGCGCAGGTGATCATAGTGTCCACAATGTCCCCCTGCAAAAACCGCACATCACGGTAGGCGTCCAGTTCGGGCGAACGGGCGGCGATGTATTCCGTCAGTCCCGCGGCCTTCGACGCCGTAGCGCTGACGGTGAGGATGCGGTTGCCGCGGTTGATATTGAGCAGGCGCGCGATCGGCCCCAGCTCGTGGGTGGGATAGTTCTCGCAGCAGCGGTTTTCGTAATTTTTGAACCGGTAGTGGCCGCGGATAAGGCCGTAGGCCACCTCCTCGCGCAGGTCATGGCCGTAGGCGCCCTCGCAATGGACGATGGTGCCGAACAGGCCGCGGCGCGCCATGGCGGTGGTCAGCAGTTCCGCCCGGTCGTAACAGCAGTTTTCCATGAACATATACGGCGTGCCGGTCTGCTCATGGCACCGCACCAGCTCGAAGCAGTTTTCGAGCGAATATTCGCACCCCACCTCGCTGGCCACGGCGATGCCTTTGCGCATGGCGCAGACGGCAATTTTCGCGTGCATCTCCCAGCCGGTGAAAATGAACACCGCGTCCAGTCCCGGCTGATCGAGCGCCTCCTTCCAATCGGTGAAGGCTTTCGCCTCGCCGCCGAATTCGCGCACGAGCGCGGCAGCCGCCGCGGCACGCTCCCCGATGGGATCGCACACCGCCACTACCTGCACTTCCGGCATGGGCAGCAACACCCATCGCAAAAGCATCTCGCCGCGTTTTCCGGCACCGAACACCGCTGCATGTATCACAAAAATCACTCCCGCGTATTTTTTCTTCATTTTAAACTAAAACACACCAAAATGCAATGGCTATAAGCATTTTTTATCGCCGCACGGCAGAAAAAGCCGAAAAGAGCCGCCCTGTCGGGCGGCTCTTTTCTTATTCCCGTACGGGAGCCAGAAAATGGATCTCGCCGGTGATATGCTCGGCGCGGTAATAACAGCCGTGGACAGGGTCGTCCACCCGCTGCCAGCGGTCATCCCACACAGGGGTCTCGTCCGGGAAAGGCACCCGGCTGATCTTCTGGGTATCGACCGCGTAGGTTTCGGGGAAAAAGCAGACGGTGGCGTCCGAAAGTCCCGAAAGGCGCACACGACGGCGGAACGCGGCATTGACCGGCGGCGCCTCGTGCAGTGACACCACGCCGTCCGCCTGCTGCACGAACACCCGGCACTCCCGGTGCTCCGCACGGGCGAAGCGGTAGCGGGAAAAGCCGTTTTCGATGGCCGTCTCGCCACCGGAGAGGATGGGCGCCCCCAGCGGGAAGGAAAGAAGGGTGTCGGTGGTGGTATCGGCGTTATAGACCGAGAAGATGAGGGCGTTATCGTGCCGGGAAACGGTGAGCGTGGGCGGCTTGGGCGCACCCTCCCGCATGACGAAGCGGATGCGCAGGCCGAACGTCTCCAGTGCCTCACGCAGGGCGTCCGGGGCGCCCTCCGTTTGGACGGTGACCGCGCCGGCGGGGGCACCCGCCAGTGCCGCGGCGGTGCCGTAGCTGATCACCCGGCCGCCGGCGGCCGCAAAGGCGGCAAGTTTGGCCGTCACCGCGGGGGTGGGCTGCACCGGCGAAATGATGACAGACGAGGTGTAAAGCGACAGCGGATGCCGCAAAAAGTTATCCGAAGAGACGACCGTGGTGAGCGGCAGGCCGCGGTTGATCGCCTCGGAGACGAAGGTGTCGCCGCGGTACATCTCATTAAGCATCGCCGCGTCGTCCGAGATGGTGTACTCCCGCATGGGATAGACCCACACGAGCGGGCCGGGCGCGTCGGGCGCGTCCTTCTCCGCCTTGAGCAGATGCGGCAGCGGCTCATAGACACAACTGTCCGGCATACCGCCGCGGGAATTGTCAATGGAGAGGATATTGAGGGTGGCGGCGCTCTGCGTGCGCCCCTGCTCATCCAGACGGCAGACGGCCATGGGCAGGTAGATATCCCCGGCAAAGCCGTCGTAGCGATCATACCACGGGGTGTTCATCCACCACGGGTCGTGGATGTAATAGCGGAACATGAAGTCCTCGCACGGCAGTTCGCACACGCGGGTCATGTGCCCCATGATCTCCAGCCCGTAGTTGTCGTTCAGCGCCGCCCACGGAGAATTGGGCGGTGCCGTCATATCGAAGCCGGCGGAATAGATATCGTGAAGCGGCACGCCGTCGGTGGCGTAGTCGATCCCCACCGAATTGTTGGTGCCGCGCACCTCCAGCGGCACATCCGGGCAGGCCTCACGGAACAGGCGCCAGAAGTCGAACACGGCGCGGCGGGTGGCCGCCAGCCGTTCGGGGTGAAAGGCTTCGCCGTCATAGATCTTGCCGGTGGCCGACCACGGCGCATCGCTGAAGCCCAGCCCGTTGGAAAGCCACAGATAGTCAAAGCCCATGTCCCGCAAAAACACCTTTGCCTGCCGCCCGAAGAAGGAGGCGAACGGCGTGCCCTCCGGAATGCCGTCGGGATAGGCGGCGTAGGCGCGGGAGTCGGCATGCAGCGGCAGGGTGGCGTCCACAAAGCCGAAGCTGTCCAGCGTGGAGCCGGTGCAGATCTCGGGGTGGCGCTGATACTTGAAAGCTGACACGGCGAATTCGGGGCCGATATCGAAGGTCTCCCCCACCCGGATGTGCGCCGCGGGGAACGCCCGCGCCCCCTCCTCTTTGAGACAGGTGACGATACGGTGCAGCACGGCGTAGGTCATGACCGGCGGGTCGGGGATGTATAACTGCTTGCGGGCGTGCGGATTGACGGCGGCGGCCCGCTCCTCCTCGGTGGCGAGCGGGCGGTTGGCGGTGCCGATATAGCGGCACCACTCGAACGGGATGTCGGCATCGCCGGTGTAGTCGAGTATCTCGCTGCCGTCTGCCGCCCACAGCATGACGGAGACGGTCTGCCGCCCCTTGAGCAGCGGACGCCACTGCTCGAAAATACCGGCACAGGTGCGGCGGATGAAGGCCTCGTCCGTCTGCACGAAGGGCTTCAAACTGACCTCCAGTGTAACGCTCCGGAACACAGGATCTCCCCCTTTCAGCGGATCACAGTCGCCTCGATCCCGAGGATATCGGCGATCTTTTTGATGGTATCGGCACGGTGGCCGATGCCCAGCGCATAGTGGTGAGTCGGCCCCGCCATGACCCAGCGCTTGACGAAGTCACGGGTATCGGGCAAAAACACCGCGCGGGTGTTGGTGTTGCCGGTGGGCGGGATGGGACCCGCCTGCGACTCCCCCTCACCGATGACGAAGCGGAAGCGGCCGTCCGCCCCCTGCGTGATGCCCAGCATGGTGATGGGGCCCTCTTTCAGTTTGAATTCCACCGAGGCGCCGCAGCCGGGCTTGCCGTGATATTTCAGCAGACTGCGCACCACCGGTTTCCCCTCGGCGATGCGGATATGGTGAGGGCCGTCGTGGCCGATGAGGATGCAGTCGTCTTGGAAATCGAAGGGATGCAGTTCGGCAAAGCTGCCGCCGATGCCCAGACGGTCCATGATGAGCATGGCGATGCAGGTCTTGATATCGAACTCCCCGCACATGGGGAAGCCCTCGCCGATGAGCAGAGAATTACCGAGGATGAGCGAGCCGATCATATTGCGTATTTCGGAGCCCTCAAGGCTCTCGTAATAATAGGCCAGACCGGTGAGATGATGCTTTTCCACGAACCGCTCCAGCGCCACGGCACTGCGGGCGGATTCCGCCAGGTCGTGATCGGTGAGCTTCACCGTCAGCGGATCACTGACCGGGTCGGGACGGTCGAAGCGGCGGCAGATCTCCTCCGCCTTCTGCCGCACCTCCTGCTCGCTCACCTCACGGCGCAGCGCCAGCAGGCCGTCCGGCTCCAGCAGCGGCACGTGCACGCCGAAAGCCGCCGCCACGGCGGTCGGGTCGGCGTGCATATCGTACATGGATTCGAGCACGTGACCCATCAGGCCGATACGGGCGCCACGCAGGCTGCGCAGTACCGCCGCGATGTCACACCACTCCTTCAGGTCGGCATCGGCGGCGGCATCACCGTGCAGTGTGCCGATCACCACGTCCGCCACCCGGCGACCCAGCCGGATGGCCACGCCGGTAAACTCCGGCACCGAGCAGATACAGTCGTTTTCCAACTGCATACGGGTGTTGGCGCAGGTGTAATCGAGCGCCGCCAGCGGCTGCAGCGCCGTCAGCACGATGGGGCGATCCACCCCGCGAAAAATAGGCGCCACCACCGATGAGGTGGCGTAGGTGACCATGTTGCAGAACACCACGTCCACATCGGCCGCGAGGATCTTCGGCACCGTTTCGAATGCCAGCGTATTGGAATCCACCATGCCGAAATCCACCACCTCGGCGCCCGCGGCGGTGACCTTTTCGCACAGTTCACGGTGATAGCCCATCAGGGTATCCAGCAGTCCCGGAAACTGCGGCCAATAGACCGCGTGCCCCACGGCAAACACACCGATCCGGCCGGGACGACGCACATTTTCCATATGTATCTCTCCTTTGCGGTTTATCACTTTTTTCTTGATTTTATCACGTTTTCATGCTATAATATAGCCACAAAACAAATATGGATTAGCACAAAACAAAGGTGATGGACATGCTCTTTTCACAGATACGTCCCTTTGCGCGGTTTTCCCGCATACTGGACATCCCCCGGCAGTCGCCCTTTTTGCCCTGCCTGCCCTGCGATCACCGGCTGTTCTTTGCGGAAAGCGGTGAGGGACACCTGACGGTGGACGGCAGAGCCGTGACGGTGCCCGAGGGCGGTCTGCTCTTCATCCGCAGCGGGGTGCCCTATCGGCTGGAGGACGGAGCGGTACGCTATCTGGCCGTCAATTTTGACCAGACCGACGCCCACCGTGCCCTTTCGGCGCCCATCCCGCCGGTCAATCTCCAAAACGCCGATACGTTCCGGCCGCTGGAAGAGGAGACCTTTTCCGACCTGCCGGCGCTGGATCGCTTCGCACTGGTGCCGCAATGCCGGCATCTGGCCGCGCCGCTGCGGGAAATGGTCGCCTGTACCGACCGTGCCCTGCCCTATGACGCACTGACGGCCGACGCACTGCTGACCACGGTGCTGGCAGAATTGGCGCGGGCGCTGACCGCCCCGCCGGCAGCGGGCGGCTTCGATGCCCGCCGCGTGCTCGCCTTTGTGCGGGAGCGGGCTCATCTGCCGCTCGATAACCGCACGGTGGCGCGGGAATTCGGCTTTCACCCCAACTACCTCTCGGCCGAATTCAAGCGGCACACCGGCCGTCCTTTGCACCGCTACCTGCTGGAATGCCGCATCAACCGGGCGCTGACCCGCATGGACGCGGGCGAGAGCGATCTGCAGCGCATCGCCGCCGAGGTGGGCTTCAACGATTACAACTATTTTTCCCGCTATTTCAAAAAACTCATCGGCGTGTCGCCGCGGCATTACCTGCAGGCGGCACCGATCACTCAAATCACCCAAAAGGAGGATATCCCATGACCCGCATCCTGTTCGTCTGCCTGGGCAACATCTGCCGCAGCCCCATGGCGGAATTCATGATGAAAGCACTGGTGGCCGAAAAAGGTGCCGCCGGCGAATTCGAGATCGCCTCGGCGGGCACCTCGGACGAAGAAGAGGGCAACCCCGTCTATCCCCCGGCGGCACGGGTACTGGCCGCACGCGGGATCGACTGCGGCCGCAAGCGCGCCGTTGTCGTCACGGCGGCGGACTACGCCCGCTATGACCGCATCATCGGCATGGAATCGCGCCATCTGGCCGCGATGCGCCGCCTGTTCGGCGGTGACCCGGCGCATAAGCTCTCGCGGCTGCTGGACTACACCGATCAGCCGCGGGATGTGGCCGACCCGTGGTACACGGGCGATTTCACCGCCGCCGAGCGGGACATCGCCGCGGGCTGCGCCGCCCTGTGGGAGCATTTGAAAAAGTAAAAAGCCGTCGGCACACTGTGCCGACGGCTTTTTCTCATTCACTTACGATATTGCGGATCCAGATACCCTTTTTCAGCATCACATAACCGATGACGCATTTGACGATATCCACCGCCTGACAACAGAAATAGAGGATGTAGATGTTCACCCCCGTGAAGCGGGAGAGCACATAGGCCAGCGGCACGGTGACCACCCACACGAAACAGCAATCGAACAAAAAGGTGATGAAGGTCTTGCCGCCGGAACGCAGGGTGAAATAGGCCGCGTTGCAGAACGCGCAGATGGGCATGACGGTGGCCGAGATCATCATGATGGCGGAGGCCATCGACCGCACCTCGTCGGTGGTGTTATAGATGAGCGGGATGAACGGGGCACAGGCCGCATAGAGCAGGCCGACCCCCACGCTGACCGCCACGGAAAAGGCGATGAGTTTGCGGGAGGTATCGCGCACGGTATCGAATTCCCCCGCACCGAGCTGCTGCCCCACCAGAATGCCGATGGCCACGCCGGTGGAGGTGAAGATGACGGCAAACACGTTCCAGAAGGTGGTGGAGATATTGGTCGCCGCCACCACGTTCAACCCGCGCAGAGAATAGCACTGGTTGAGCATGGTCATGCCGGCCGACCACAGCGTCTCGTTGAGCATCAGCGGCATTCCCTTAAGGAACATCTGCCATGCCAGCGCACGCGGGATGTAGAGGCTGCGATAAACGCCTTTCATGAAGCCGTAGCGCCCGCTGTGGGCGTGTGTCCACCCCGCCACGATGGCCAGTTCCACAAAGCGGGAGATCACGGTGGCAATAGCCGCGCCCGCCACCCCCAGACGGGGCGCGCCGAAGTGACCGAAAATGAGGATGTAGTTGAACACCAGATTGACCGACACCGAAATGATGCCCGCCTTCATGGGCAGCACCGTCTCCCCCGTTTCCCGCAGGGTGCTGGCATAGCATTGGATGCCGGCGGTGGGGATCAGCCCGAAGAACATCACAGTGAGATAGGTCATGGCCGCAGAGAGAGAGGCCTCGGCATCTGCCGCCGCCCCCTCGCCCTGCAGGAAGAGGCCGCACAGCGGTCGGCCGGCCAGCCCGAAGATCAGAAATGCCGCGGCCGTGAGGATGGTGCAGAGCCACAGTTTGAAACGGAAACTGTAGCACAGGCCGTCATTATCCTGCTTGCCGTAAAACTGGGCGCCGAAGATGCCCGCGCCGGACACCGCGCCGAACAGGCACAGCTGAAATACGAAAAGCAGCTGATTGGCCACCGCGACACCGGTCATCTCCACCGTGCCCACCCGGCCGACCATGATATTATCGAGCATACCGACAAAGTTGGTAATGCCGTTTTGCAGCATGATGGGCACGGCCACCGCCAGCGCCCGCTTATAAAACGCGCGGTCACCGATATACCGCGACAGGACTCTGTTCATAATGCACCCCAAAGAGAAAAGAATATGTATCATCTTATCATACGCCCCCCGCTTTTGCAAGTGCGAAAAAAATATTTTTCGACAATGGCTTTATTTTTGCGGGCGGATATGGTACAATACATCTGACAGAAAGGAACGTGAGATCATGCGTTTGGAGTTTTTGGGCGCCGCCCACGAAGTGACCGGCTCCTGCACGCTGCTGACGGCGTGCGGCAAGCACATTTTGATCGACTGCGGCATGGAGCAGGGCCGCGACATTTACGAAAACTGTGATCTGCCGGTGGCACCGCAGCAGGTCGATGCACTGCTGCTCACCCATGCGCACATCGACCATTCCGGCAAGATCCCGCTGCTGGTCAAGAACGGCTTTGCCGGCCCGGTGTTCACCACCGCGGCCACCGAGCGGCTTTGCCGCATCATGCTGATGGATTCGGCACACATCCAGGAATTCGAGGCCGAATGGCGCAACCGCAAGGCCAAACGTGCCGGCCGCGAGCCGTATGTGCCCATGTATACCACCGCCGACGCCGAACAGGCGCTTAGACAATTCACCCCCTGCAGCTACGAACAGGCGCAGGAGATCGCCCCCGGCATCACGGCCGAATTCTTCGACGCCGGGCATCTGCTCGGCTCCGCCTGTATCCGCATCACGGCACAGGAGGAGGACGGCCCGCACACGGTGCTCTTCTCCGGCGATCTCGGCAATGTGGAGCGCCCGCTCATCCGCGATCCGCAGCCCCCTGCGGCCGCCGAAGCGGTGGTGGTGGAATCCACCTACGGCGACCGGCTGCACAAACCGCATCCCGACTATGTGGCGCAGCTGACCGAGATCTTCTGCGAGACCTTTGCCCGCGGCGGCAATGTGGTGATCCCCGCTTTCGCGGTGGGACGCACGCAGGAACTGCTTTACTGCATCCGGCAGATCAAGGAGCAGCGGCTGGTGAAGGGGCACGAGGACTTCCCCGTGTATATCGACAGCCCGCTCGCCATCGAGGCCACCCGCATCTACAGCGGCGGGCTGACGGAGTATTATGACGAGGACACGCTGGCGCTGCTGGAGCGCGGCGTGGAGCCGATACAGTTCGACGGACTGCACACGGCGGTCACCTCGGAGGAATCGCAGGCGATCAACACCGACAAGACCCCCAAGGTCATCATTTCCGCCAGCGGTATGTGCGAAGCGGGACGTGTGCGTCACCATCTGAAGCACAACCTGTGGCGGCCGGAGAGTACGATCCTTTTCGTGGGATATCAGACCCCCGGTACGCTGGGCAATCAGCTCCTGAACGGCGCTGCGTCGGTCAAGCTTTTCAGTGAAGAGATCAAGGTCGCCGCCGCCATCCGGCAGGTGGACGGCATCAGCGGGCACGCCGACCGGGCACATCTGCTCGAGTGGCTCGCCGCCATGTCCCCCGCCCCGCGGCAGGTGTTCGTCAACCACGGTGAGGATACCGTGTGCGACGGCTTTGCCGACGCGGTGCGGGACGAACTGCATCTGCCCGCGCTGGCGCCCTATAACGGGGCGGCTTATGAACTGAACGCCGGCGGTATCACGTCGGTGAAGGCGGGCAACGCGCAGAAACTGCAGAAGAATTCCGCCAAGAACACCCGCACCAACACGGTCTACGACCGGCTGCTCGCGGTCTATCAGCGGCTGGGCACGCTGATCGCACAGGGCAAGGGACGCGCCAACAAGGAATTGTCGCGGTTGGCCGATCAGCTGCAGTCGCTCTGCGACCGGTTTGAGTAAAAGGAGTCTTTTTCCATGCAATATACCGCCATTTTGTGGGATCTGGACGGCACGCTGATGGACACGATGGCCGATCTGACTGCCAGCGTGAACACGGCGCTTTCGGAAAACGGATTGCCCACCCGCACTGCGGCAGAGGTGACCGCCATGACCGGGCACGGCATCCGTGACCTGATCGAGCACGCGGTGCCCGCCGGGTGTGAGCCCGACCGGCTGGAGCGGGTGTTCGCCCGCTTTAAAGAGCACTACGCCCTCCACTGCCGCGACAACACCCGCCCCTATGACGGCGTGGTGGCGCTGCTGCGCCGCTGGAAAGCGGCGGGCGGGCTATCCGCCATCGTCTCGAACAAGGCCGCCTTTGCGGTGGAGCAGCTGGCGGCCGAGGAATTCCCCGGGCTGACCGACGCGGTGTTCGGGCAGACGGAGCAGCTGCGCAAAAAGCCTGCGCCGGATATGCCGCTGGCCGCGGTGACGGCGCTGGGGGCGTCCCCCGATCAGGTGCTGTATGTGGGGGATTCCGAGGTGGATGTGGAGACCGCCCGTGCGGCGGGGCTTGCAGGGCTGTTCGTCACGTGGGGCTTTCGCACAAGGCAGCAGCTCATCGAAGCGGGCGCCGGTGTGATCGTGGACACGCCGGAGGAACTGGCCGCATATCTGAATATTTAAAGGAGGTACACCCCATGGGAAACAAGATCGTACTGACTATTGAAGGCATGGCCTGCGGCCATTGCAGCGCGCGGGTGGAAGCCGCGCTGAACGCTCTGCCCGGCGTGAAGGCCAAGGTGGATCTGGCGACGAAGACCGCCACGGTGAAGGGCAGCGATGACAAGGACGCGCTGGTGCGCGCCGTCACCGAGGCCGGCTATAAAGTGGTAGATGTAAAATGACAGATCCCATGCCGTCGGCATCCTGCCGGCGGCATTTGCTTTTGCCCTGTCACTTTGCTGAAAAAGTCCCTTTGAAAGCAAAAAACTTCGTGCACTAAAACTTTAAAGCGCTATTGACATTCGGGCGAAAAAGCATTATAATAAGCGGCAGATATAATCTAAAGGAGGTCTTTTTCCATGTCAAGAGTGTACAATTTTTCCGCAGGTCCGTCCATGCTGCCCGAGGCAGTACTGAACCGTGCCGCCGCCGAGATGCTGGATTGCAACGGCAGCGGTCAGAGCGTGATGGA
>JAZRVU010000030.1:0-51714 GCA_045599305.1 Acutalibacteraceae bacterium
GGAAGTTTGAAAGCTGATAGGGTTTAATACCCCCCTCAGGGGGCGGGGTGTTGTCACCATCCCGCGGCTTTTTTGTTTTCACGGGAGAAAAGCGGGAGCCCGGCGAAAAAATGGCCGAAAGGAAGAAATTACCCCAAAAAAGCCACAACTTTTTTCTAAAAAGGGGTTGCATTTTTTGAAAAGAGTCAGTATAATAGACTCAAGTGGGGGAAAGTGCACTCTTTTACCACAAAAGTGGTGAGCAGTGGTGATTTTTCAACGATTTCAACAGCTTTTCCACCGATCGGCCGTCACGGCCGGTATCACACGGGATTTTGACTGTATCGGGAAAGGAGGGGGACAGGATGGCAGGCGGATATTACGGCCGGTATCAGCACACGGTAGATGCCAAGGGACGCGTGTTCGTGCCGGTGAAGCTGCGCGACAAACTCGGCAGCAGTTTCATGGCGGCCGCCGTCATGGATCACTGCATCTCCCTCTATTCCAATGAGGAATGGGACAAGCTGATGGCGGGCATCAATGCCATGCCCATCTCCAAGGCACGCGATCTGCAGCGCCACCTCTCCTTAAACGCCATCGACGTGGAACTGGACGCGCAGGGGCGCATCCTGCTGCCCCGGCATCTGGTGGCCTACGGCATGCTGGAAAAGGACGTGACCGTCATCGGTGCGGGCAACCATGCCGAGATCTGGAACACCGCCCGTCTGGAGGAACGCGAGCGCACGCTGACAGACGAGGAACTGGAAGATAAATTCATTGAACTGGGATTCTGATCCCGAGGGAGGGATAACGGTGCCGCAGGAGGTCACGGGCTATCACCGGCCGGTACTGCTTGAGGAGACATTGGCGGCGCTGGATCCCCGACCGGACGGTATATATCTTGACGGCACGGCCGGCGGCGGCGGACATTCCTTCGCCATCGCCTCCCGTCTCACCACCGGACGGCTGATCGCGCTCGACCGCGATCCCGACGCCGTGACCGCGGCTTCGGCACGGCTGGAAGGCCTGCCGGCCACGGTGGTGCAGTCCAACTTCACCGAAATGGGCAGTGTGCTCCACTCACTCGGGATCGGGGCGGTAGACGGGGTACTTTTGGATATCGGCGTGTCCTCGCATCAGTTGGACACACCCCAGCGCGGCTTTTCCTATCATGCCGATGCCCCGCTGGATATGCGTATGAGTCAAAGCGGTACGACCGCGGCGGATCTGGTGAACACCCTTTCCGAAGCGGAACTGGCCCGCATCTTCTTTGAATACGGCGAGGAGAAATTCTCGCGCCCGATCGCACGGGCTGTGGTGAGAGAACGGCAAAAAGCCCCCATCCTCACCACGCTGCAACTGGCGGATATCATCCGCGATGCCGTTCCGGCCGCTGCGCGGCGGGACGGTCACCCGGCACGCCGGGTGTTTCAGGCACTGCGCATCGCCGTGAACGGCGAACTGGACTGCCTTTCAGCCGCATTGGACGCCGCCTTCGATTGCCTGACGGATGGCGGGCGGCTGGCAGTCATCACCTTCCACTCGCTGGAAGACCGCATCGTGAAGCAGCGGTTTGCCGCATGGCGGCAGGGCTGCATCTGCCCGCGGGAGTTTCCCGTGTGCCTGTGCGGGCGTACGCCCGCCGTCACGATGGTTGGCAAACCCACGGAGGCCTCCGCCGCCGAACTGGAGGAAAACCCCCGCAGCCGCAGCGCCAAACTGCGGTGTGTGCAGCGGGTGCACGCACGGTATGAATGACCAAAAAAGAAAGGACGGGATGACGCATGGCGATGCAGACGCCGGTACACGGCAGCGAGGCCTATGATCTGTCGCTGTTTGAAGAGCATCCCGCCCGTTCGCTGAAGGTCGTCAAGCCGAGCAAAAAAGAGCAAAAAGAACAGCGCCGCCGTCAGCGCAGACAGTCGGTGCTGAACGTGGCCGTGACCATGCTGGTGGTCACCGCCGTCTGCGCGGTGGTGGGATTGCTCATCTTCAACCGCGTGAAGATCACCGAGATCAACGATCAGATCATTCATCAGCAGGAGGAACTGGAGATCCTCGAAAGCGAGACGATCCGGCTCTCCAACGAACTGGCAGCACAGACCTCGGCAGAGCAGGTGGATGCCTATGCCGCGGCCAACGGGATGCAGAAGATCGATTCGTATCAGCTGCAGTATATCACCGTGGACGCGGGCGACAAACTGGAAATGGCGAACAGCGGCGAGCAGGGCTTCTTTGAGTCCATCGCCGCCGGGATCACGGATTTCTTCCATTGGGTGGCATACCTGTTTGAATAAAATAATATTGTATCGTATGAGGCCGGGAACTCTGCGAAACAGACAAGATCATGCCGAGAGTTGAGATGTCACACCTCAACTCTCGTTTTGCACCTATCGACCGAAACCGGAAAGGGGCGGCACACATGGCCAAGACCACACAGGCGACAACAAGTACCCACGCACCGAGCCGTGGGATGAAATGGCGCGCCATCGCGGTGCTGCTGTTCATTGTGCTTCTGGCGTTCGGCGGGGTGATCGCTCAGCTGTTCGGCCTGCAGGTGCGGCAGGGAGACGAACTGCAGCAGAAGGCGGTGGCGCAGCAGCTCAGCGACACCATCACCTCACCAAACCGCGGCACCATTTTCGACAGCGGCATGAACAAGATGGCGGAATCGCAGCTGGTGTGGACGGTCATCATGTCCCCCGCCGCCATTCCCGACGATGCCGCCCGTGTGAAGATCGCGGACGAGGTCTCGGCGCTGCTGGAGATCGACCGCGAGGCGCTGTTCACCAAAACGCAGAAGACCTATTCCCAGTTTGAATATGTGAAAAAGAAGATCGACCGCGCCAAGGTGGAGGAACTGGTGGCGTGGGTCTCCGAAAACCGGATGGGCGGCGTGTTCCGCGTCATCACCGACTATAAGCGGGTGTATCCGTACGGCTCGCTGGCCTCCACCGTGCTCGGTTTCACCGGCACCGAGGGCAGCGGCCTTTACGGACTGGAGGCGCAGTATGAGAGCGTGCTGGCCGGCGAGGCCGGGCGCGTGATCACCACCCAGAACGGCTGGGGCGAGGAGATGCCCAACACCTTAAGTTACGAAAAGACCATCGACGCCAAGGACGGCAACGATCTGGTGCTGACCATCGACCAGACGGTGCAGCACTATGCCGAAAAGTATCTCGAAGAGGCGGTGACCTCCACCGGCTGCACCAACCGCGGACTGGCGGTGGTGATGGAGGTGAAGACCGGCGCCATCAAGGCGCTGGCGGTCAAGGGTGACTATAACCCCAACGAGCCCTTCACCCTTGTCGACGCGGATGCCGAAGCGCAGATCGCGGAGCTTTCCGGCGACGAGGCCTCCTCGGCGCTGACCGCCGCGCTGCAGAAGCAGTGGACGAACAAGGTGGTCTATGACTTCTATGAGCCCGGCTCGGTCTTCAAGGTGTTCACTTCCTGCATGGGCATCGAGGAGGGCGTGGTGGACGAAAGCTCCACCTTTTATTGCAGCGGTGCCTTAAAGCTGCCGGGCGTGCAGGCGATGCACTGCCATGTGCGCAGCGGCCACGGCACCCAGACCTTCGCGCAGGCCATCTCCAACTCCTGCAACCCGGCGTTCATGACATTGGGTCTGCGGATCGGTGCGGCCAATTTCTTCAAATATTTCGTGGGCTTCGGCTTCACCGAACTCACCGGCATCGATATGCTGGGCGAGTCCCGCGTGACCCGGGCACTTTACTATGACGACACCATGAGCGACGTGTCGCTGGCGACCAACTCCATCGGGCAGACCTTCAAGATCACCCCCATTCAGATGATCACCGCGATCTCGGCCGTGGCCAACGGCGGCAAGCTGATGCAGCCCTATGTGGTGGCGCAGCAGCTCGACGGCGCGGGCAACGTGGTGGCGGCCACCACGCCCACCGTGAAACGGCAGGTCGTGTCGGCAGACACCGCTCAGCGGGTGGGTGCCATGCTGGCGGCCGCTGTCAACGGCGGCGGTTCCAAAAACGCCTATGTCGCGGGGTACCGCGTGGCCGGCAAGACCGGCACCGCCGATAAGACCGAGGGCGGCGGCAACGTGTGGGCCTCCTTTGCCGGTTTTGCACCGGCGGACGACCCCGAGGTGGCCATTCTGGTCATTCTTGATGAGCCGCAGAGCGCGGTGCGCTACGGCGGCACCGTGTCGGCACCGGTGGCACAGAAGATACTGGCCGATACCCTGCCCTATCTCGGGATCGAGCCGGTCTACACCGATGCCGAGATCTCCCGCATGAACAGTGTGACCCCCTCGGTGGTGGGCAAGGACGTGGCCACCGCCAGCACGCTGGTGAAGGGACAGGGACTGGAATACTACGTCGTGGGACAGGGCAAAACGGTGCTGCGGCAGATGCCGGAGGCCGGTACCACCATCCCGCAGGGCGGGCAGGTGGTGCTCTACACCGACGACACCAATTCCGATCAGACGGTCACGGTGCCGAATTTCGTGGGCATGACGTTGACACAGGCCAACCGCGCCGCCTCCTCGGCCGGGGTGAACATCCTCATCACCGGCCTGGTCACCGGCGCGACGGGCGACCCCACGGTCTCCACGCAGAGCGTGGCGGCGGGCGAAAAGATCTCCCGCGCCACGGTGGTGACGGTCAACTTCATCTATCCCGACAACATTGCCTAAAGGCGAGGAGAGGACGGTTAAAATGCGGCTTTCAGCATTACTGGATATGGCGCTGCCCGTGGCCGACCGGGAGATCACCGGCATCTGCTGTGATTCGCGGCGGGTAGAACCGGGCACGGCGTTCGTGTGCATCCGCGGCACGGCGCAGGACGGCCATGTCTATGCGGCCGACGCGCTGCAAAAGGGCGCGGCGGTGGTCATCACCGAACAGCCGCAGGGGCTGGCCGACGAGGTGACCGTCCCCTCCACGCGGCTTTTGTGGGCGCAGATGTGCCGCCGCTGGTTCGGCGAACCGGCCAAGCGGCTGCGCCTCATCGGCGTCACCGGCACCAACGGCAAAACGACGGTGACCTTCCTGCTCAAATCCGTGCTGGAGAGTTTGGGCGAAAAGGTGGGGCTGATCGGCACCATCCAGAACATGATCGGCGAGCGGGTGCTCCCCTCCGGTCACACCACGCCCGATCCTTACGATCTGCAGAGCATGCTGGCCATGATGGCGGACGAGGGCTGCGGCTGGGCGGTGATGGAGGTCTCCTCCCACGCGCTCAGTCAGGACCGCGTGGAGGGGCTGCTGTTCGATGCGGCCGTCTTCACCAACCTCACGCAGGATCATCTTGATTATCACGGCACCATGGAAGCGTATATGGAGGCCAAAAAACGCCTGTTCTCGCAGGCGAAGCAGGGGCTCATGAACGCGGACGATCCGTGGACACCGCGGATGGCCGAGGGGCTCACCTGCCCCGTGGCCGGCTTTTCGGTGGAGGGCGCGGCCGATTTCACGGCCACCGCGCTTTCTCCCCGGCCGGACGGCACCGATTTCATCCTGTCGGCGGGCGGTATGAGCGTGCCGGTGCATTTCGGCATTCCCGGGCGGTTTTCGGTCTATAACGCGCTGGCGGCGGCCGCCTGCCTCATCTCACTGGGCTTTTCAGCCGAAAAAGTGGCTGCCGGTCTCTCGGCGGCGCACGGCGTGAAGGGCCGTGCCGAGATCGTGCCCTGCGGCCGCGATTTCACCGTCGTGATCGACTATGCACACACCCCGGACGGCCTGCAGAACATCTGCGGCACGCTGAAAGCCTGCTGCCCCGGCCGGCTGATCACGGTGTTCGGCTGCGGCGGCGACCGCGATCGCACCAAGCGCCCGAAAATGGGAAGGATCGCGGCACAGCTTTCGGATATGCTGGTGGTGACCTCGGACAATCCGCGTTCGGAGGAGCCGATGAGCATTATCGAGGAAATTCTGGCGGGCGTGCGGGAAGAGCACACTCCCTATGCGGTGGTGGAAAACCGCTCAGGGGCGATCCGCCGCGCTCTTACGGAAGCCAAAGCGGGCGATACGGTGCTGCTCGCGGGCAAGGGACATGAGACGTATCAGGTGCTGGCCGACGGCGTGACCCATCTGGACGAGCGGGAGGTCGTGGCCGAGGTGTTAAAGGAGATGGCGGTATGAGTATATGGATCGTGATGGCGGCAACGGCGCTGATCGCCTTTGCCGTGAGCGCGCTGGCCGGCCGCGGGCTGGTGCCGTGGCTGCACAAACTCAAATTCGGGCAGACTATCCGCGAAGAGGGGCCGAAGTGGCATCAGAAGAAGCAGGGCACGCCCACCATGGGCGGCATGATCTTCCTGCTGGGTCTGCTGGCGGGTCTGCTGGTCGCGGTGCCGGTGTGCGGGCTGTGGCTGGGCGACCGGTATCCGACGCTCGGCCTGTTCACCACCAATGCGGCGATCACCCGCTTTGCGGCGGGCTTGCTGCTCATCCTCGGCTGTGCGGCCATCGGCTTTGCCGATGACTATATCAAGGTGGTCAAAAAACGCAATCTCGGCCTCACCGGCGTGCAGAAACTGGTGCTGCAGATCCTGGTGGCGGCGTGCTACATCACCTCCCTGTATCTGTGCGGGGATCACGTGGTGGATATCCCCTTTGCGGGCAGTGTGGAGTTCGGCTGGTGGTTTTTCCCCTTCGGCATCTTCATCGTGGTGGGGGCGACCAACGCCGTCAACCTCACCGACGGCATCGACGGCCTGTGCGGCTCGGTCAGTTTGCTGGCGCTGCTGCCGTTTCTGGTGCTGGCGGGTCTGCACGGGCAGCCCGCGCAGGGGCTGACGGCCGCGGCACTGGCCGGTGGTATCCTGGGCTTTTTGGTGTGGAATCTGCACCCGGCACGGGTGTTCATGGGCGACCTCGGCTCGCTTTCGCTGGGCGGGGCGCTGTGCGCGCTGGCATTCGGTGTGCGCCGTCCGCTGCTGCTCATCCTCGTCGGGATCGTGTATATCGCGGAGACGCTTTCGGTGATTTTGCAGGTGGGGTATTTCAAGCTGACCCACGGCAAGCGCCTTTTCAAAATGAGTCCGATCCATCATCACTTTGAGATGTGCGGATGGTCGGAAAACACTATCGTGGCCGTCTTTTCGGCGGTGACGCTGCTCGGCTGCATCGGTGCGCTGCTGCTGGAGATGTTCGCCTGACGGCGCATATTCCGGCGGTCTGCGGCACACGCTTGTGAGGAGGTGACAGATATGGCAGCGGCAACATCCGGCGCGGCAGGTGGGGCGAAGCCCAAACGGGAACGGCTGATCTCGGTCGGCAGTTTTGATATGCCGTTTTTGATCCTGCTGCTTTTGATCCTTTCGGTCGGTCTGATCTGTATGTTTTCGGCCAGTTTCGTCTACGCCTATTATAACGACGGCGACAGCTACTTCTATATCAAAAAGCAGATCATCTTTGCGCTCATCGGTGTGGCGGCCATGCTGATCTGCTCCTGCATCGACTACCATTTCTGGCACAAGATGGCGCTGCCGCTGATGGCGGTATCGCTCATTCTGCTCGTCATTGTGCTGATTTTGCCCACGCAGAGCGGCATTAACCGGTGGATCCGTCTGCCCGGCATCGGGCAGTTCCAGCCGTCGGAGGTGGCGAAATTCTCCCTGATCGTGCTGTTCGCCCACCTCATCTCCATCAATTATGACCGCATGAAAAAGTTCACGGTGGGCTTTTTGCCCTTCATCGTCATTCTGGGCGTGACCTGCGGGCTGGTCGTGATCGAGCCGCACCTGTCGGGCACCATTCTGCTGCTTGCCATCGGGCTGGTGATGATGTTCGTGGGCGGCACCCGCCCGATCTATCTTGTCGGGCTGGTCGTGCTGGGCGTGGCCGCGGTGCTGTTCATGGTGCTGAAACTCGGGTATGAGTATGACCGTGTGCAGGTGTGGCTGCACCCCTTTGAAAGCTATGCCGGCGATATGCGCGACCAGGCGTGGCAGACGGTGCAGTCGCTCTACGCGATCGGCTCCGGCGGCCTGCTCGGGCAGGGGCTGGGCAATTCGCGGCAGAAGCATCTGTTCCTGCCCGAGCCGCAGAACGATTTCGTGTTTGCGGTGGTGTGCGAGGAACTGGGCTTCGTGGGCGCCGTCATCATCATCCTGCTGTTTGCGGCGCTCATCTGGCGCGGCTTCACCATCGGCATGAAGGCGAAGGACAAATTCGGCTCCATGCTCGCCATCGGCCTCACGGCGCAGATCGGTCTGCAGGTGGCGCTCAATCTGGCGGTGGTCTCCAATGTGGTGCCCAACACCGGCATCAGCCTGCCCTTCTTCAGTTACGGCGGCACGTCGCTGGTCATGCTGCTGGGGCAGATGGGCATTGTGCTTTCGGTCTCCCGCGGGCGCTCACGCCTGCCGGACGGCCGTGTCTGAACGGAGGAAAACAAGTATGCGTGTGCTGATGACAGGCGGCGGTACCGGCGGGCATATCAACCCGGCGCTGGCCATTGCCGCCATTATCAAGGAGCGGTATCCCGATGCGGAATTCCTGTTCGTGGGGGCACGCGGCCGCATGGAGGAGACGCTTGTTCCCGCGGCCGGTTATACCCTCAAAACGGTGGAGGTCAGCGGCTTTCAGCGCCGTCTGACCCTCAAAAACATCGGCCGCAACGTGAAGGCGGCCGTCTGCGCGGTCACCGCCAGCGCGGCTTGCGGCCGCATCCTCAAGGAATTCCGGCCGGATATCGCCATCGGTACCGGCGGCTATGTGAGCGGGCCGGTGCTGCGCCGCGCCGCACAGATGGGTATTCCCGTGGCGGTGCATGAGTCCAATGCCTTTCCGGGCGTGACGGTGAAGATGCTGGCCAAATACGCCGACGTGGTGATGATCTGCGACGAGGCGGCAAGAAAACATCTGCCCGCCGCGGCCAAGGTCGCGGTGACGGGCAACCCCGTCCACGCCGATTTCACGGGCATCGACCGTGAGACGGCCCGGCGCGAGCTGGGGCTGGACGAGCGCCCGATGGTGCTTTCGGTGGGCGGCAGTCTGGGCGCCCGCCGCATCAACGAGACGATGACGGCGGTGCTGGCGCGCAGCCACCGCGACGGTGGTCTGCAGCACATCCACGCCACCGGTCGGCGGGAGTATGAGGCGGTCTGCAAAGCGCTCGGTGAGGCCGGTGTGCCGCTGCACGCCGACGGCATCCGGGTGCGCGATTACATCGACGATATGCCCCGCTGCATGGCGGCGGCGGATGTGGTGATCTCCCGCTGCGGGGCGATGACTCTGAGCGAGCTGCCCATCGCCGGCAAGCCCGCTATCCTCATCCCCTCGCCCAATGTGGCGGAAAATCACCAGTATCATAACGCCATGGCGTTGGTCAACAAGGGTGCCGCGCTGTGCATCGAAGAAAAGGATCTGACAGAGCAGACGCTGTGGGAGGCGCTCGAACAGGTGCTCTCCCACCCCGAGGTCTGCCGAAAAATGGCGGAGAATGCCCGCCGTGCGGCCATCACCGATGTGGATGCCCGCATCTGGCAGGCGATCGCGCCATTGATGTCAATGGACGAAAAGAAAGAAAAGTGACCGATATTCCCTCCCTCGCATAGGATGGGGTGCAGGCGCTGCGGCGCCGAGCCCGATCTTTGGGAGGGGTGCCAATGGAACGGCTGATCGTGGAAGGCGGTCACCGGCTGGGCGGCGCGGTGACACTGCACGGCGCCAAAAACGCCGCGCTGCCGCTTCTGGCGGCCACGCTGCTGACAGACGAGGAATGTGAACTGCAAAATTGCCCGCGGCTTTCAGACGTGCGGGTGGCCGAAAAGATCTTGCGGCATCTGGGACGCCGCACCGCAGAGGCGGAGGACACCGTCACCGTGGCGGCCGGTTCTCCCGTTCACGGCGATATCCCCGACAGCCTGATGCGGCAGATGCGTTCATCCATCGTGTTTTTGGGGGCGATGCTCGCCCGCACGGGCGAGGCGGCCCTGTCGTTTCCCGGCGGGTGCGAGCTGGGACCGCGCCCCATCGACCTGCACCTCGCGGCGCTTTCCCGTATGGGGGCGCAGATCGAGGAGGAGCACGGGCGGCTGTGCTGCCGGGCGCCGAAAGGCTTGCACGGCGCCGCCATCACGCTGCCGCTGCCCAGTGTGGGCGCGACCGAAAACGTGCTGCTGGCGGCGGCGACCGCGGCGGGGACGACCACCCTGCGCAATGCCGCCCGTGAGCCGGAGATCGCCGATCTCTGCCGCTTTCTGAATGCGTGCGGGGCGCGGGTGTCCGGCGCGGGGGAGAGCACCCTCACGGTGGAGGGCGTGCCGCGTCTGCACGGCTGCCGCCACCGGGTGATCCCCGACCGTATCGAGGCCGCTACATACATGGCGGCCGCCGCCATCACCGGCGGCACACTGGTCATCAGGAACATAGAGCCGGAGCACGTGCAGCCGGTGTTTCCCGCCTTTGAGGAGGCGGGGTGCCGCCTTGTCCCGTGGGGGGACGAACTGCTCATCAGCGCGCCTGCGCGGCTGCGCCGGGTGCGGGCGGTGCGCACCATGCCCTATCCGGGTTTTCCCACGGATGCGGCGGCACCGCTGGTGGCCGCCTGCTGTGCCGCACAGGACACCAGCGTGTTCGTGGAGACGATTTTTGAAAACCGCTACAAATATGCCGATGAACTGCGGCGCATGGGTGCTTCGGTGAAGGTGGAGGGCCGCGTGGCGGTGGTCGAGGGCGGCCGGCCGTTGACCGGTGCCCGGGTGACCTGCACCGATCTGCGCGGCGGTGCGGCTCTTGTGGTGGCGGCGCTGGCCGCCGAGGGCACGACCGAGATCGGCGGGCTTTACCATCTCGACCGCGGATATGAGGAACTGGAACAGGCGCTCTCTGCCGTGGGCGCGGTCGTGCGGCGGGAAAAATGAAATGAACGGAACGGAGAATGGCACATGGCGACGAAAAAACAGACCACCAAAAAGCGCAAGCGCCGCGTCAGCCGCTTCACCACCATGGTGATCCTGCTGGTGGCGATCGTGGTGCTTTCGGTGGCCACTTTGTTTATGCGCAGCGCCTTTCATGCCTCGCAGGCCGCGCCGGACACGACGCCCGGCGAGACGAAGAATTCTGTTTTCAGCGTGCGGGAGATCACCGTCTCCGGCAACACCCGCTATCTGCCGGAGGCTATCGTGCAGGTGAGCGGCCTGTACGAGGGCGAGAGCATCTGGTCGGTGGATAAGGTCGCGGCGCAGGAGGCCGTCATGGCGGCGTTCCCGTATGTGGAGTCGGCCAAGGTGACCAATACCGCCTATAATAAACTGAACATCGCCGTGACCGAAACGAAGGAGATCGGCGTGATGTACGGCGGCGGCAGCTGGCTGGCGGTGGGCGCCAACGGCAAGGTGCTGGATGTCCGCCCGTTGGAAAGCGACCGTCCGCTGCGTACCCTGTATTTCAAAGGCGCGGCGGTGGGCAGCGGCGCGGTGGGCGAACAGGCCATGGCCGACCGCGACTTCGCCATCGTGACCGAACTGCTGGCGGCGTTCGACCGCTATGACCTCGACGGCGTGTGCGAGATCGACCTGACCAACAAAAGCGATATCCGCCTCAACTGGAACAACCGTATGATCATTCGTCTGGGCAACGATACCAACCTCACCCATGAGGTGGGCGTGGTGGTCAGTGCGATGCCCGGTGTGGAACGGCAATACGGTACCAATGCGGCCGGTCAACTGGACGTGAGCGCTTTTTCGGACGCCGATGCCGAGGAACGCGCGGTGTTCACTCCGCAGGAACTGCTCACCACCACGGCGCCGGAGACCACTACACAGGCAGAAACCGAGCTGACTGCCGCTAAAGAGCCGGAAGAATAAAAAAATTTTTGAATTTTCTGAAAAAACACGCATTTTCCTGTTGAATTTCTTGCGGTATCATGGTAGAATTATAACAAGATATTGTATGGTGTCGGGGAACAGCCCCCAATAAAACGAAAATACAGGAAAAAGCGCAGGAGGATAAGACATATGGCTTTCCAGTTTGATGAAGAATTCACGAATGGCGCTCAGATAAAAGTTGTCGGTGTCGGCGGCGGCGGCGGTAACGCGGTCGGCCGCATGGTGCGCTCCGGTGTGGTCGGGGTGGAATTTGTGGCGATCAATACCGATCAGCAGGCGCTCAGCCGCTCGCAGGCCACGCTGAAGATCCAGATCGGTGATAAGCTCACCCGCGGCCTCGGTGCCGGCGCCAACCCCGATAAGGGTCAGCGCGCGGCGGAGGAGAGCCGTGACGAGATCGTCAATGCGCTCAAGGGCACCGATATGGTGTTCATTACCGCCGGTATGGGCGGCGGCACCGGTACCGGTGCGGCTCCCGTGGTGGCCGAGATCGCCCGCGATCTGGGCATCCTCACCGTCGGTATCGTGACCAAGCCGTTCCTCTTCGAGGGCCGCAAGCGCATGGAGCAGGCCGAGGCCGGTATCACCAATCTGCGTGAGCACGTGGACAGCCTCATCGTGATCCCCAACGAGCGGCTCAAGCAGGTGAGCGAGCAGCGCATCACCCTGCTCAACGCCTTTGAGATGGCGGATGACGTGCTGCGCCAGGGCGTGCAGAGCATCTCCCGCCTCATCAAAGAGGACGCGATGATCAACCTCGACTTCGCCGATGTCACCACCGTCATGAAGGATGCCGGCTATGCCCACATGGGCGTCGGTCATGCCGAAGGCAAAGAGAAGGCGGAAGAAGCGGCCAAGGCGGCCATCGCCAGCCCGCTGCTCGAAACCACCATCGACGGCGCCCACGGTGTGATCATCAACATCACCGCTTCCATGGATATCGACATGGAGGATATTGATGTGGCGTCCTCCATGGTCTCCCGTGCGGTGCATCCGGATGCCACCATCATCTTCGGTGTGGCACTGAATGAGGAACTCAATGATGAGATGTATGTCACCGTGATCGCTACCGGTTTTGAAGGTGCGAAATCGGAGGGCGGCAATGTGTTCTCAAACGCTTCGTCCGATCTGTTCGGTGGCAGCAGCTCTGCCCCGTCGGATGATGACGGCGGTTATGTGGACATCCTCTCCATCTTCAACAAGAAGAAGGACGATTGAACCTCTGCGTAAACAGTCAAACGCCCCGTGTGGTCACACACGGGGCATTTTTTTCGGCAAGATCTTAAGAACAAAGTGTAAATTTTCCCGGCGGAGATATTGCCACAGGGGCGCGTATATGTTATAATATATTAAATATAGGCTTAGAAACGGAGGGAGCGGTATGGTGATCCTCGGGATCGACCCCGGTTATGCCATTGTGGGCTGGGGTTGTGTGAAATATGAACGCGGGCATTTCACGCCGCTGGCGTTCGGCGCCATCACCACTCCCGCGGGCGCCGACTTTTCGCTGCGCCTTTGCTACATCTACGATCAGCTGCAGCTGCTGTGTGCCAAGTATCGACCGGACGCGGTGTCGGTGGAAAAACTGTATTTCCAGAATAACCAGAAGACCGCCATCGATGTGGCGCAGGCACGCGGTGTGACACTGCTGGCACTGCACAAAAGCGGGGTACCGGTGTTCGAATACACCCCCCTGCAGGTGAAAAGCGCCGTCACCGGCTATGGCCGGGCGCAGAAGCCGCAGGTGATGGAAATGACCCGCCGCCTTTTGAAACTGCAGGAGGTGCCCCGGCCGGACGATACCGCCGACGCGCTGGCCATCGCCATCTGTCACGGGCAGATGGGCGGCACGGCGCTCAAGCAGGCGCTGGCACAGGGGACAGTCAGAACAACGGGGAGGAATAACGGATGATCTACAGCGTACGCGGTACCCTGACCCATGCGGAGCCGAAACTGGCCGTGGTGGAATGCGGCGGTGTGGGCATGATGTGCCACATCACCCTGAACACGGCACGCCAACTGCCCGCGCAGGGCGAAGAGGTCATGCTCTACACCATCCTGAACGTGCGGGAAGACGCCATGGAACTGTTCGGTTTTGCCGACCAGGCCGAGCGGCGGTGCTTCCAGCAGCTCATCACCGTGACCGGCGTGGGCCCCAAGGCGGCGCTGGCCATCCTTTCGGAACTGACACCGGATAAACTGGCGCTGGCCGTGGCGGCGGGGGATCACAAACTGATCACCCGGGCACAGGGAGTCGGCCCCAAGCTCGCGCAGCGGGTGGTGCTGGAACTCAAGGACAAGGTCTCCGATCTGAAAGCGGACGGCGATTTCGAGATACCGCAGGGGCAGCCCTCGGCGGCGGGCAACGCCGACGAGGCGGTGAACGCGCTGACGGTGCTGGGCTTCTCGGCTTCGGAGGCATCGGCCGCCGTGGCCAAGCTCGACAGCACGCTGCCGGCGGGCGAACTGGTGCGTCTGGCACTGCGCAGTCTGGCACAGCGAAAGTGAGGAGTGTGACGAATGGAACTGGATCTGGAAAACCGCATGGTCACCACCGAATTCATCCCCGAGGACGAGGCGGAAAATTCGCTGCGTCCCCGTGCCCTTTCGGAATATATCGGGCAGGAAAAGGTGAAGGAAAACCTGTCCGTCTTCATTGATGCGGCCAAGCAGCGGGGCGACGTGCTCGACCATGTGCTGCTCTACGGCCCTCCGGGACTGGGCAAGACCACGCTGGCGGCCATCATCGCCAACGAGATGGGGGTCAATTTCCGCATCACCTCCGGTCCCGCACTGGAGCGGCCGGGCGATCTCGCCGCCATGCTCACCAATCTGGACGTGGGCGACGTGCTGTTTATCGACGAGATCCACCGCCTGCCCCGTACGGTGGAGGAGATTTTGTACCCCGCGATGGAGGATTTCGCCATCGACATCATGAACGGCAAGGGGCAGGGCGCCACCTCCATCCATCTGCCGCTGCCGAAATTCACCCTGATCGGTGCCACCACCCGCGCCGGGCAGCTTTCCGCGCCGCTGCGTGACCGCTTCGGCGTCATCTCGCGGCTGGAACTCTACACCACCGAGGAACTGGGGCAGATCGTGCAGCGTTCGGCGCACATTCTGGATATCCCCTGCGATACCGACGGTGCCCGTGAGATCGCCTCCCGCTGCCGCGGCACCCCGCGTATCGCCAACCGGATGCTCAAGCGGGTACGCGATTTCGCACAGGTCGCCAGCAACGGCACCATCACCGCCCCGGCGGCGCGCATGGCGCTGGATCGGCTGGAGGTGGACAAACTGGGGCTCGATATGGTCGACCGGCGGATGCTCAAGGCCATGATCGACTATTACGGCGGCGGCCCGGTGGGCCTGGATACCATCGCCGCCGTGATCGGCGAAGAGTCGGTCACCATCGAGGATGTCTACGAGCCGTATCTGATGCAGATCGGCTTCCTCACCCGTACGCCGCGCGGGCGGGTGGTGCTGCCCGCGGCCTATACCCATCTGGGGCTGCCGGTGCCGGGCGAGCAGAAGACGGCATTTGAGCAGCAGCGTTTTGACGACTGAAGGAGTTTGTGAGTATGGGAAGATTGTTTGGGACTGACGGCGCCCGCGGTGTGGCCAATACGGAACTGACCTGCGAGCGGGCGATGAACATTGCCCGGGCGGCGGCACAGGTGCTTTCGTCGGTTTCGGGGCGCCGGCCGCTCATCGTCATCGGCAAGGACACCCGCCTCTCCTCCGATATGCTGGAGGCCGCCATGGTGGCGGGCTTCTGCTCGGTGGGCGCGGACGTAAAACTGCTGGGCGTGATACCCACCCCGGCGGTGGCGTTTCTGGTGAAGGCGTACGGTGCCGACGCCGGTGTGATGATCTCGGCCTCCCACAATCCCTGTGAATACAACGGTATCAAGCTGTTCGGCGGCGAGGGCTACAAACTGCCCGACGCCGTGGAGGAACAGATCGAGGCGATCGTGCTGGACGGCGCGGGGGAGATCCCCTGCCCCGTGGGCGGCGATATCGGCCGGGTGAGCGCGGCACAGACGGCGGCGGAAGACTATATCCGCCATCTGCTGGACGCCGCCGACGTGAGCCTGCGCGGGATGCGGCTGGCGGTCGACTGCGCCAACGGCTCCGCCTCGGCCACGGCACACCGCCTGTTTGCCGATCTGGAGGCCGACTGCGTATTTTTGAACGATACGCCCGACGGCGTGAATATCAACAGCAACTGCGGCTCCACCCATATCGAGTCGCTGGCCGAATATGTGAAGGCCCACAAGTGTTTCGGCGGCGTGGCGTTCGACGGCGATGCCGACCGCTGTCTGGCGGGGGATGAGAACGGCAACCTGATCGACGGCGACAAGATCATCGCCGCGCTGGCGCTCGACATGAAGCAAAAAGGCGAACTGACCGGCAACGCCGCCGTGGGCACCGTGCTCTCCAATCTCGGCTTCTTCCGTTGCTGCGAGGAACACGGCATCACGGCCGTGGCCGCCAAGGTGGGCGACCGCTATGTGCTCGAGGAAATGCTCGAAAAGGGCTATATGATCGGCGGCGAGCAGTCGGGGCACATCATTTTGAAAAAATACGCCACCACCGGCGACGGACAACTCACGGCCATCCGGCTGCTCTGTGTCTGCCGCGAAAAGGGCTGTAAGCTCTCCGCCATGGGGGACGTGATGCAGCGCTTCCCGCAGGTGATGATCAACGTGAAAGCCACCGACGTGCAGAAAGCGGCCTTTGCCGCCGATGCGGCGCTGGCCGCGGTGATCCGCCGTGCCGACGAATCGCTCGGCGCGGACGGCCGTGTGCTGGTGCGTCCCTCCGGCACCGAGCCGCTCATCCGCGTGATGGTGGAGGGCCGGCACTTCGACGAGATCAACGCACTGGCCGTGTCGCTGGCGGATACCATCCGCGCGGCGCTGAAATGATTTTACCAAAAGGAATGGACAGACCATGAGAGCAGCAAACAACTGGGCAGACTATGAACTGCTGGATGCCTCGGCCGGCGAGCGGCTGGAGCGCTGGGGCGAGTTCATCCTCATCCGTCCCGATCCGCAGGTGCTGTGGAATACGAAAAAAGCGCACCCGGCGTGGCAGAACGCCCATGCGCATTATCACCGCTCCAACACCGGCGGCGGGCACTGGGAGCGGCTGCGCCCCCTGCCCGACAGCTGGCAGATCGGCTACGGCGATCTGCGCTTCAATCTGAAGCCGATGGGCTTCAAGCACACCGGCCTTTTCCCCGAGCAGGCGGTGAACTGGGATGACATGGCGGCGCAGATCAAAGCCGCCGGCCGTCCCATCCGGGTGCTCAACCTGTTCGGGTACACCGGCGGCGCCACCCTCGCCTGTGTGGCGGCGGGGGCGCACGTCACCCACGTGGACGCCGCCAAGGGCATGGTCACATGGGGGCGCGAAAACGTCACCGCCTCCGGGCTGGCCGACCGCCCCATGCGCTGGCTGGTGGACGACTGCGGCAAATTCGTGCAGCGGGAACTGCGCCGCGGCAATTCCTACGACGCCATTCTGATGGACCCGCCGTCCTACGGGCGGGGGCCGAACGGCGAGGTGTGGAAGCTCGAAGAGCAGATCTGGCCGCTGGTGGAGCAGTGCGTGGCACTGCTTTCGGACACCCCGCTCTTTTTCTACATCAATTCCTACACCACGGGGCTCTCCCCGTCGGTGATGCAGTATATCCTGGCGTCGCTGATCCCGCCAAAAAACGGCGGGCATATCGACGCCGACGAGATCGGTCTGCCGGTGACGCAGAGCGGCTGGGTGCTGCCCTGCGGCTCCACCGCCCGTTGGCGGGCAGACTGACCGCACACCACTATCCGCGAAAGGGGGAAGCAGCATGGCAGACAGCATGATCGTGGCCGAGCAGGTGATGTTCGCCTATGCCGCGGCCGAGGGCGAAGCGGCACGCGAGGTGCTGCACGGCGTGGATCTCACGCTGGCACGCGGCAGTTTCACGGCGCTGCTGGGGCACAACGGCTCGGGCAAATCCACCATGGCCAAGCAGTTCAACGCGCTGCTGCTTCCCACCGGCGGCCGGGTGCTGGTGGCGGGGATGGACACCGCCGAGGCCGACCGCAAGTACGCGATCCGCAGCACTGTGGGCATGGTACTGCAAAATCCCGATAACCAACTTGTCTCCACCATCGTGGAGGAGGACGTGGCTTTCGGCCCCGAAAATCTCGGGGTGCCGCCGGAGGAGATCCGCCGCCGGGTGGAAAAGGCACTGCGTGCCGTGGGAATGTGGGAATTCCGCGAGCAGGCGCCCCACAAGCTTTCCGGCGGACAGAAGCAGCGGGTGGCCATCGCCGGTGTGCTGGCCATGGAGCCCGCGTGTATCGTGTTGGACGAGCCTACCGCCATGCTCGACCCGAAGGGGCGGCGCGAGGTGCTGGAGACGGTGCACCGTCTCCACCGCGAAAGTGGCATCACGGTGGTGCTCATCACCCATTATATGGAGGAGGCGGCCGAGGCCGACCGCGTGGTGGTTATGGACGACGGCCGCGTGGCGCTGGACGGTACCCCGCGGGAGGTGTTTTCGCAGGTGGAGCGCCTGCGGGCACTGCAGCTGGACGTGCCGCAGCCGACCGAACTCTGCTGGCTGCTGCGGCAGCAGGGGGTGCCCCTGCCGCCGGATGTGCTGACGGTGGAGGAGTGCGTGCAGGCGATCGCCGCCGTGATGGGGGAGGTGCCCGACCGATGACGGTATTGGAAACCAAAAACCTCTGCCACACCTATGATGCCGGGCTGCCCACCGCCCGCGCGGCGGTGGACGACGTGTCGATCGCGGTGGAAAAGGGCAGTTTTGTCGGGGTGATCGGGCACACCGGCTCGGGCAAATCCACCCTCATCCAGCATTTCAACGGGCTGCTGCGCCCCACGGCGGGGCAGGTACTGCTGGACGGCACCGATATCTGGGCCGACCCGAAGGCCATCCGCCGGGTGCGTTTTCGGGTGGGGCTGGTGTTCCAGTATCCCGAATATCAGTTATTTGAGGAAACGGTGGAGCGGGACATCGCCTTCGGGCCGCGCAACATGGGCCTTTCCGACGAGGAGATCGCGGCGCGCGTGCAGAAGGCCGCCGCCTTTGTGGGGCTGCGCGAAGACCTGCTCGGCCAGTCGCCGTTCGATCTTTCCGGCGGCGAAAAGCGCCGGGTGGCGGTGGCCGGTGTGATGGCCATGCAGCCGGAGGTGCTCATTCTGGATGAGCCCACCGCGGGGCTCGACCCGCACGGGCAGGATATGCTGCTCGGACAGATCCGGGAATATCAGCAGCAAAGCGGCGTCACGGTGATGCTGGTCTCCCACCGCATGGAGGACGTGGCCCGTGTGGCCGATCGCGTGCTGGTGATGAACGAGGGGCGCGCCGCCATCTACGGCGAAACGGCCGAGGTGTTCTCCCGTGCCGAGGAACTCACCGCCATGGGGCTGACCGTCCCGGCGGTGACGCAGGTGTTCATGGGGCTGCGGCGCTGCGGCCTGCCTGTGGGCGAGAATGTGTATACCACCGCCGGCGCGGCAGAGCGGCTGCTGCCGCTTTTGAAAAAGGAGTCTGCGCGATGAAATATAAAGGGCACGATTACCAGATGTGGGATGCGTGGTTCCTGGCGGCGGACGATGCCGTGCACGCGTTCCATTTGAAAGACCGGGGCAGCGCCGGTGCGCCGGTGGGGCACGCCGTCAGCCGCGACCTGCTGCACTGGGAGCCTCTGCCGGATATCCTCTATCCGCAGGACGAGGTGCTGCATCCCGACGACTGTCTGCAAAAATACACCGGCTGCGCCGCCACCGATCCGCAGACCGGCGAACACTACATCTACTACACCATGCGCGACAAGGTGACCTCCGAAAAGATCGGCGTGGCGCGTACCCGCGATCTGCGGCAGTTCACGCTCTATGAGGGCAATCCGGTGCTGACACCCGACCCCACGCTGTTTTCGGTGAAGCCGCAGGGGCAGAAGACCGACTGCCGCGATATGCTGGTGGTGGCGCACGACGGCGTGTGGTACGCCTATTTCGCCGCCATGGCGTCGCTGCCCGGACGCGGCGAGGTGGGGGTCATCGGGGTGGCCCAAGGGGACGACCTGCTGCATTTTGGTGAGCAGGCGATCGCCTATGTGCCCTCCTTCAACGGCGTGGTGGAGGTGCCCGATGTCTTTTATGAGGACGGCCGGTGGTATCTCACCGTGCTCACCGGGGCAAACTACGGCGCCCGCGGCATCGCCGGGGAGCCGGACGTGTCTGTCTTCACGGCGGTCGCCTCGGCCGATTCGCCCATGGGCCCCTTCACCGAGGTGCCCGGCGATCTGCTCATCGCCGGCCCGGCGAACAGCGGCTACACATGCCGCCACGTGGATTTTTACGGCAAGCGGTATTTCATGTATATCGACCGCAGTGCCGATGGCTTTGCGCTCTCGCTGCCCAAGGAGGAGCGGGTGAATGCGGGACGGGCGGAGTTGTGGTACGCCCCCATCCTGCAGGCACTGCGCAGCGGGCAGACCGTCACGGCGCCGCCGGCCGCGGCATTTCGCAGCCGTGCCTCCTCTTTCGCGTGGCAGACCGGCTTTTTGCCGGCACGGGACGTGCCGGGCGGCGTGGCGCTGTGCCCCGGCCCGCACGACTACGCCCGCTGCCTGATGGAGGACGCGCGTTTTCGCTCGCTGGAGGCGGCATTCACCCTGACCCTTTCGGGGGACGAGGGCGGCTTTTACTACGAGATCTATGACGGCGCCGGCCGCCCGCAGGATAACTGCTTCATCGCGGCGGATGTGCCGCACGGCACGTTGACGCTGTATACCCGGGGGCTGGAACTGATCCCCGCCGCCCGCCGCACGGTCGCTTTTGAGCGGGGCGGCCGATATCATCTGCGGGTGCTGCTCATGGAGGGACAGCTTGAGGTCTATGTGGACGATCTTCTGGTGATGCAGGTCGGCACGCCGACGGCGGCCGCCATCTGTCCCGGCTTTTTCGCGGGGCGGGGCGGGAGCACCTTCACCGATATCGCGTTTTACGAACTGGAAAAATAATGTCATGACATATGACGGGAAAGGAGGTACGTTTCATGCTGCGGGATATCACCATCGGGCAATATTACCCGTCCGAGTCGCCCGTTCACCGGCTGGATCCGCGGATCAAGCTGATTTTGACGGTGCTGTATATCGTGGCGCTGTTCCTGCCCAAGACGTGGGTGGGGCTCGCGATCACGGCGGTGCTGCTGGCCGCGGCCTATGCGGCGGCGCGCATCCCGCTCGCCACCGTGTGGAAAAGCGTGAAGCCCATCCTTTTCCTCATCGCCCTCACGGCGGTGCTGAATCTGTTTTACACCTCCGCCGGCACGGTGTGGTGGCATTGGTGGATCTTCACCGTGACCGACCGCGGGGTCGCCACGGCGGTGTTCGTGGCGGTGCGCATCGTCTGCCTCATCGTGGGCAGTTCCCTGCTCACCTACACCACCACGCCCACTGCCCTTACCGACGCGATGGAGCGGCTGCTTTCGCCGCTGCGGGTGCTGCATCTGAACGTGCATGAACTCGCGATGATGATGACCATTGCCCTGCGGTTCATCCCCACGCTGGTGGAGGAGACCGATAAGATCATGGCGGCGCAGAAGGCGCGCGGCGCCGATATGGAGTCGGGCGGCCTGCTGCAGCGCATCAAGGCACTGCTGCCGGTGCTCATCCCGCTGTTCGTCTCCTCTTTCCGCCGTGCCTATGAACTGGCGCTGGCGATGGAGTGCCGCTGCTATCACGGCGGCGAGGGACGCACCCGCATGAAGCAGCTGCATCTGCGCGCGGCCGATTGGCTGGTGCTGTTCGCCATGCTGGTAGTGATGGTGGGACTCTGGTGGCTCAACCGCTGTTTCCCCCTCGTCATCGGGCAGTGAGGTGAGCGGTATGCAGCGCTTGTTACTGACACTTCGCTATGTGGGCACCCGGTATCATGGGTGGCAGGTGCAGCCCAACGGCGTGACGGTGCAGCAGTTGATGCAGGACGCCATCGAGCGGGTCACCGGGGTGCGTGCGGCGCTCACCGGCTGCTCCCGCACCGACGCGGGCGTGCACGCCGATATGTTCTGCTGTGCCTTCTCCACCGAAAGCCCCCTGCGCGGGCAGAAGATGGTCGCCGCGCTCAATGCGTGGCTGCCTGCCGATATCGCGGTGTATGACTGCCGCGAGGTAGCGGCGAATTTTCACCCGCGCTACGCCGCCACCGGCAAGCGGTACGTCTACCGCATCTGGAACGAGCCGGCGCGCAACCCCTTTTGGGAGGAATATGCCTACTGGGCACGTCGGCGGCTGGATGTGGAAAAGATGCAGGCCGCGGCGGCGGATTTCCTCGGTACCCACGATTTTTCCGCTTTCTGTTCCGCCGGCAGCGATGTCGAGGACAGGGTGCGCACCGTGCGGGAGAGCAGCGTCGCCTGTGCGGGCGGGCTGGTCACTTTCACGGTGACGGCGGACGGATTTCTCTATAACATGGTGCGCATCATGGTGGGCACCCTGCTGGATATCGAAAGCGGGCGGCTGCAGCCGGGGTGTATCCCGCAGCTGCTGGCACAGCCCGACCGCGGACAGGCCGGCCGCACAGCGCCCGCCTGCGGGCTTTGCCTGGATCATGTGTTTTATGAGTGAGGAGGTGACGGCATGGCCAGTAAACGCGATGTGACGATCAAAAGGCGGCGTGCCGTGCCGCAGGAGCAGGCCGCGCAGGAGCCGAAAGCGGCCCCCAAGAAGAAGCGCCGCCGTCAGCGCTCGGTGATATGGCCGGTGCTGTTCCGGCTGCTGCTGGTGGCCGCGCTGGTGATGCTGGGCGTGCTCGTCTGGCGCAACTGGGATCGGCTGGCACCGACCGCCCTGACCGAGTGGTTCGACCAAAAGGTCACCGGCGGCGCGAGCGGCGAGGGATATCCCGTGGCCATCACCGGCAGCAGTGTGCTGTCGATGGAGGCGTTCAATTCCGATGCGGCCCTGCTGACAGACACCTCTGTACTGATCTATAATACCTCCGGCGCTCTGCTGACCGAGCGCAGCCACACCTATGCCGACCCGATGCTGCGCACCGCGGGCAACTATCTGCTGGTGGCGGAACTGGGCGGCGAGCGGTACACTCTGGGCACCAGAAAAGAGACGGTGTGCGAGGGGACAGCGGGCAATACGATCCGCAGTGCCTCGGTGGACGCGAGCGGGCAGGTGGCGCTGGCCGTGCGCTCCTCGCAGAGTTATATGTCCGAGGTGGTGGTGAAGAGCCGCGCGGGCAAGGAGATCTTCCACTGGTACAGTGTGGATCTCACCGTGGTGGACGTGGCGCTCAGCGCCAACGGCAAACGGGTGGCGGTGCTCGGCCTTTCGGCCGAGGGCGGCGAAATGAAATCCACCCTGCTGATCTTCCGCCTCTCCGGTAAAAAGGATACGGCGGAATACACCTTCAGCGCCGTCGGCCCCATGATGACCTCCCTGCATTACTACGGCAACGACAATGTGGCCGCCGTGGGGGACACGGCCGTGTGGGTCTGCTCGCCCGGGGATAAGGAACCGGCGGTGCTTCCCTTTGAAAACGCCACGCTTTTGGGCTACGCTTTCAGCGAGCGCGGCATCGGCGTGGTGACCCGCGGCTTCGGCGAAAGCCGCGGCGGCACGCTGAGCGTGATGACGCCCGCCGGTAAAAAAGGCGCACAGGTGGATTTCACCGGGGATTTCCGCCACCTTGCCGCCGCCGATAACGGTTTTTACCTGCTCACCGATACCACCCTCTACAGCGCCGACACGGTCGGCTTTGCCAAGCAGACGGCGGTGGCTTCGGACGGACTGCAGGTGGTGGAAATGAACGGGCGGCCGCTGCTGCTCGGCCTGACCCAAATTTCCCGGTGCAGCTGGAAATCTGATTGAGAAAGGACGGCCGTTTCGATATGAGTTTTCTTCTGGACGTTGTCCTGATCGTGTTGCTTCTGGTGGTGGCATGGATCTATGCCAACCGCTCCATTTTCGCGGCGGCCGCATCGGTCATCGCGGCGCTGATCGCCATTGTGGCGGCGGTGCTGCTCACCGGCGTGCTGTCCGCACCGCTGTGCACCCATGTGGTCGCCCCGCTGACCGAGCAGGTGGCGGCCAACGAGTTCGCCGATATGTATTCCGCCCCCCACCTTTCCGGCGGGCGGGAGACGGTGGCCGCGCTGCCGCTGGGCGAACTGGTGGCCGAGGAGCCGGAGGCCTACCGGCAGCTGTTGGATCGCTATGCGGTGAGTGCCGAAGAGGTGGCGGCGGCCTATGAGGCGTCCCCGCTGCCCGAAACGGTGCTTGTGACCGTGACGGCGCCGTTCGCCGATGCCCTCTCCCGCGCGGCGGTGTTCGTGCTGCTCTCGGTGACATTCACGCTGGTGCTGCAGATCGTGTGGCGGCAGATCGAGCAGAATTTCCCGCCCCGTCGGCGGTATCGCGGCTTTAAGCGGCTCGTCCCGTGGCTGATCGGGCTGGCGGGCGGACTGCTGTGGTGCTGGGTCGCCGCGGCGGTGATCTCGTGGCTGGTGCCCACCCTGGCAGGGCGCTCCCTGTGGCTCACGCCGGAGGTGCTGGCGGCGACTGACTGGTATTCCCTCTTGAAATGGACAGATCCGTTTTTGCTGCTGATGCAGCTGATGGGCTGACGATCGAAAGGAAGTGCGAATGATGGCATATCTTTTGGACGGACTGGTCATACTGATTCTGGCCTTTTGCATTTGGCGCGGTGTCAAGCGCGGTCTTGTGCGCACGGCGGTGCTGCTGGTCGGCTTCGTGCTGGCGGCATTGGTGGCCGCCAACCTCAGCACGCCGCTGGCCACCGCGATCTATGACAAGGGCATAAGCCCGCGTCTGGAGCAGACCCTGGCCGAAAAGGCGGCCGAGACCGACGCACCGAAGCTGGAGGTGCGGCTCTCCTCGGTGCTGGGCAAGGGGGTCTCCGATTATCTGGTGAAGTACGGCGTGCAGGAGTCCTTCTCGCTGGATCTGACCGGCTCGGAAGAGCAGGTGCAGGCCGGTATCCGGGAGGCACTGCAAAACGTGGTGCGCCCGGTGGTCATCAAATTCACGGCAGTGCTTTGCACCGTGGTGCTGTTCCTGATCCTGCTGGTGGTGGTCGTGCTGCTGGCCGGACTGCTGGATAAGATATTCAAACTGCCGCTGCTGCGGCAGGCCAACCGTGTGGGCGGCTTCCTGCTGGGCGTGCTGCAGGGCGTGTTCTGGGCGGCGGTGTTTGCCACTCTGGCCGATTTTTTGGCGGGGGTGGGCGTCCTGCCCGAATGGCTGACGCCGGATGCGGTGGCCCACACGGCACTGGTGTCGCGCATATCGGTACTTAACTGGCTGATGTAATGTGAGAAAGGTTTGGTTTTCAAGCCATGAAACTTTTGAATATTAAATGGAAATGGACAGTTCCGAACGTGCTGTCGCTGCTGCGCATCGCGCTGCTGCCGGCCTTTGCGGTGTTTTATTTGAAAAGTGCCGGCGACAGCCGCTGGCTGTGGCCGGCGGGCGGCGTGCTGGTGCTCTCCGGGCTGACCGACCTATTCGACGGGTGGATCGCGCGGCACTTTGACCAGATCAGCGATGTGGGCAAACTGCTCGACCCGCTGGCGGATAAGCTCACCCAGCTGACGGTGGTGGCCTGCCTGGCCACCCGGTATGAGGAAGTGCTGTTTTTGTTCTTGGTCTGCCTGGCCAAAGAGGTGGCGCAGGCGATCGGCGGTCTTCTGCTGCTGCACCGGGGAGACAATGTGCGTGGCTCCCGCTGGTTCGGCAAGGTGTCCACCTTCGTGTTTTACGGCTCCATGGTGGCGATCGTGCTGTTTCGCGATATGCCCTCGTGGGGGCGGCTGCTGCTGGTCATTCTGGCCGGCGGCACCATGCTGTTTGCCTTTTTCGGTTATCTGAAGACCTATATCGGTGCCCGACAGGAGTGCGGCGACACCAAAGCGAAGATTTAGGAGGACTTTCATGGTTTGTTCCCGTTGTAAAAAGCGCCCCGCCACGGTGTTCATCACCCGCATGGAGGGGGATAAGACCGTCAACGACGGCCTGTGCCTCATTTGCGCCAAAGAACTGGGCATCAAACCGGTGTGCGATATCATCGACCGCTTCGGCATGAGCGACGAGGATCTCGAATCGGTGGATGAGCAGCTCACCGGCATGATGCAGGAGGCGGAGGATGACGGCGACGGAGAGGATTTCAAGCCGGGCGGCGCCGCCACCTTTCCTTTTTTGCAAAACATATTCCCCAATATGCGCCCGCCCGAGGGTGCCGCACCCGAAAACGGCGGCGCCAAAGGCGGGGAGCAGAGAGGCGGCAAAAAGTCAAAGCGCAACAGCGCGCTGGAGCAATACTGCACCGATCTGACCGCCCGTGCCCGCGCGGGGGAGATCGGGCGCATCATCGGGCGGGAGCGGGAGCTCTACCGAGTGACGCAGATCCTCTGCCGCCGCACCAAGAACAACCCCTGCCTGATCGGTGAGCCCGGCGTGGGCAAGACCGCCATCGCCGAGGGGCTGGCACTGCGCATCGCGCGCGGCGAAGCCCCTGCCCGCCTGATGGAAAAGGAGATCCACCTGCTCGATCTCACCGCGCTGGTGGCCGGCACGCAGTTCCGCGGCCAGTTCGAAAGCCGCATCAAGGCGCTGGTGGACGAGGTGAAGGCCAAGGGGAACGTCATCCTGTTCATTGACGAGATCCACAATCTGGTGGGCACCGGCGATGCCGAGGGCAGTATGTCCGCGGCCAATATCTTAAAACCCGCCCTCTCGCGCGGGGAAATACAGGTCATCGGTGCCACCACCTTTAACGAATACCGCAAGCACATCGAAAAGGATGCCGCGCTGGAGCGGCGGTTCCAGCCGGTCACGGTGGAGGAGCCCTCGGTGGCGGAGGCCACCGCGATTTTGAGCGGTGTGAAGGATTATTACGAGCAGTTTCACGGGGTGAAAGTGTCGGATGCCATGGTGCAGCGCGCCGTCACCCTGTCGGAGCGGTATATCACCGACCGGTTCCTGCCGGACAAGGCCATCGACCTGCTGGACGAGGCCGCTGCCGCCGCCGCGCTGGAAAACAAGGCGGCCGACAGTTATGCCGCTTTTAAAAAGGAACTTTCCCGCCTGCAGGCGGAGGAACAGCGGCTGATGGCGGCCGACGAGGTGGACTATGAGTCGCTGGCCAACCTGCACGCCGATATGCTCAAAACCGAGCAGAACTGCGAGCAGCTGCGCCCCGCGGCCACCGAAAAGCCGCTGGAGGAGCGGCATCTGGCCAAGGTGATCGAACTTTGGACGGGTATTCCCGCCGCCAAGGTGCAGCAGAGCGAGCTCGCCCACCTTTCGGGCATGGAGGAGCGCCTGTCGGCCCACGTGATCGGGCAGGACGAGGCGGTGGGACTGGTGGCCGCCGCCATTCGCCGCCACCGGGTGCAGATCAGCCCCCGCCGCCGTCCGGCATCGTTCTTGTTTGTCGGCCCCACCGGTGTGGGCAAGACCGAACTGGTCAAGGTGCTGGCGCGCGATCTGTTCGATACCCCCGAGGCACTTATCCGGCTGGATATGTCGGAATTCATGGAAAAGCACGCGGTCTCCCGCATCATCGGCTCGCCGCCCGGCTATGTCGGCTATGACGAGGCGGGACAGCTCACCGAAAAGGTGCGCCGCAAGCCCTATTCGGTACTGCTGTTCGACGAGATCGAAAAGGCGCACCCCGATGTGCTGAACATCCTTTTGCAGATTTTGGACGAAGGGCGTGTCACCGACGCCCACGGCCGCACCGTCAATTTTGAAAACACCGTGCTGGTCATGACCTCCAATGCCGGCAGTGATACCTCCGGCGCGCTGATGGGCTTCGGCCGCAGCGGCGAGCAGGCCGGGCGCGACAAGGCGCTCAAGGCCCTGCGCGAGTTTTTGCGTCCCGAGTTTTTGAGCCGCGTGGACGAGGTGGTCTATTTCCGCCCGCTTTCCGAGCCGGACTATGTCCGCATCGCCGGCCTGCTGCTCGAGGAACTGAAAGCACCGCTGGCCGAGCACGGCATCACCTTCGGGTGGACACCCGCCGTGGAGCAGAAGCTGGCCGCCGGCGCCGTGGGCGGCACCCGCGGCGCGCGCGACCTGCGCACCGCCATCCGCCGCGAGGTGGAGGACCGCATCGCCGTGCTGCTGGTGCAGCGGTGTGATACACCCCCCACCGCCATTTCGGTGGATGTCAGCGAAGCCGGCGCGATCACCGTGACGGCTGTGTAAAAAGCCAAAAAAGAGAGACCGCGATATCGCGGTCTCTCTTTTTTGCTTTATTTTACTATACGATATTTGAACACGCACGGCTCCCGACCGTCGGTATCGTGCGGTGACGATACGATGCCGCAAAGCTCCAGCTTCACATCGAGCATGATCTCATAGTGGAATTTGAAATGTCCGCCGCAGCAATAGCAGTATTCCCGCGGGATGGCATAGTCGCGCTTGACACGGCTCACCGTCGGGCACGCACATTCAAACCGCTCCTCCGGCCGATAGGAAACCGCGTGCACGATGATGTCGCCGTCTTCATTCCGTTCTGCCGAGCCCATGTTCATATACGGCCTTTGGCTGATAAGAGCAAGCCGTTCTTCTATGGTATCATCCTTATGTACTCGGGCAAATTCCTTTGACGCTTTCAGCCGCGTGCCGCTCTTGCAGCAGGCGTTGGCTTCGATGATCTCCTGCACACGCTCTTTGGGCAGTCTCTCATTCATCACGTCGAGTGCCTGCTTCATGTATGCGGATTTGATCTTCTTGTTGGTTTTGGATACGACGTCTTTATACCCTTTGTTGATCTCGCGCACAGTCGATTCATCTACCGCAAATTGTGCAAGGGTCTCTCTGAATTTTTCCGGTGACGGCATATGGCAGCACTCCCTTACAAATTCTGATTTGCCAGGCGGTCTTATCGGGCTGTCCGGAACAGGGGGGTGGCGTTATCCCACGGTGACCATGCCGCACAGCGGCACCGAAACGGCCGCGACCGGCTCATCCCCGAATGTGCCGCACGCCACCTCGTCGCCCATGCAGTTGACCACGCGATAGGGCTGTCCGGCGCGGCCGATGAAGAAGAGGTCGGTGCCGGGGGTGACGTTCACCGCCACCAGACGGGGCGCCGTCTGCCGCACCACGGGGTCGGTGTAGACGGTGAGGACGGCGGTGCCGTCCTTTTCGCTGCACACTTGACTGTAGCCGTTTTCGGGCGAGGTCACGGTGAAGCGGCCGTCGAGCAGCACGTCGCGGTGTGCCCGCCAGAAGGTGAGGTAATATTTGAGCATCCGGCGGTGATCTTTTGGCAGGCGGTCGAGCAGCACGGAGATCTGCGGCACGGCGTACAGGCAGCCGGCAAGCTGCGTGGCCGCCCCCTCTGCCGAATCCTCGGTGTGCCACATCAGCATATCCGAATGGACGGCGGTGCGGCCGGAGGTGAGGCGCAGATCCACGATGCCCACCCGGTTGCGGATGGGGTCGTTGGGGCAGTCGCCCACCCGCAGCATATTGCCGTATTTGCGGATGGCGGGGCCGACATAACTCTGGCGGAACTCGATCAGCACCTCCGGGCGGATCGCCTGCAGGGCGGTGGTGATATCGGTCATCAGGCGGTCAAGCGCCTCCTCCAGCGACACATAGTCGCGGCGGGGGTCATCCTCCAGCGCCTTGCCCTCCAGCTTGAACTGGTCGATGAAATCGAGCTTGAGGCCGTCCAGATCCCAGTCGCGTACCGAACGGACATAGAGGTCGATGAGGAACTGCCGCACCTCGGGGTAGCGGGGGTCCAGCACCTTCCAGTTGAGGGTGCGGTAGCGCGCCACGTCCAGCATCATGTCTTCAAAGTGGGAGTAAATTTCGGCCAGCTCACCCATGAACGGCACCGAAAACCACACCATGCACTTCATGCCGGTCGCATGGATGCGGCCGACCAGTGCCCGCATATCGGGGATTTTTTTGGCCAGTTTCCAGTCGCCGCAGCAGCTGTAGCCGCCCACTTTCGCATCGGTCTGCCAGCCGTCGTCGATCAGCACGGTGTCCATGCCGTACTCGCGTGACAGCTCGCACTGCTTCACGATCTCGTCGGGCACCAGTTCGCGGTGCATACTGTACCACAGCGAGTTCATCGGCATACGGGCGGCATCCGGCACGTGCATGGGGGTGTAGCCGCAGTCGGTCTCCCACCAGCGGGACACATCCTGCACGGCGTCGCCGAAGGGGATGTCACGCGTGTCGATGCGCAGGGTGGCGTGATATTCGCTGCGGGCGGCGGTGAGGTTGGTGAACACCTCCACCTCGCACTCAAAGCAGGCGGTCTCCTCCACCACGCCCACCGCCAGCGTCATGGGGGTCATGGCGTCGGACATGGCGATGGTGAAACGGTTGCGCCCCGTGCGGGAGATGGCACTGAACACCGGCATGTTCCACGCCAGACGGGATTGCGCCGTCTGTTTGCGATAACTGGGCATGATGTGACGCACGTCCTGCGCGCCGGGATGCCACATGGAGTAGCAGTCCACCACCGGGCAATACCACGTGAGGCGAAACGGCTGCGGCACGGCAGGCGCGGTGCGCGACCAGGACACCGGCACGGTGAGGATGCCGCCGTTCTCGGTCATTTCACCGAGCTGTACGGTGGCTTCGGGATCTTTCTGCGTGATACGGATCTGCATAGTAAACGCTCCCTTTCACGATATCGCCGCGGTGCCGAGCGCCCGGGCGGCGGCGAGCAGACTGTCCGAAACGGGTGCGCGGTCGGTGCCGTCGGCGTGCAGGCAGGCCGCGGGGGTGCTGTGCAGCACCGTCAGCACCGGCGCGAGTTGATCGGCCAGCGCGGTGCCGTCCCCCCGGCCGGAGCCGCCCGCGGTGAGCAGTACCGTCTTTTTCGGGCGGGCGATGGGCGGCTTGCGTCCCCGGAAAAAGCGTGCCGACCAGTAGTACTGCAGACGGTCGAGCAGTGCCTTCATGGGGGCGGGAAAGCCGCGGTTATAGACAGGTGCGGCGAAGAGCAGCACATCGGCCGCCTCCAGCGCGGCAAAGACCTCGTCAAGGTCGCGGTGACGGCAGCGATCCTCCTTGCGGCAGAAGCGGCAGTCGTCGCAGGGGAGCGGGGTGAGTGCAAAGCAGTCCACCCGTGTCAGCGCCACCTCGCCCATCCCCTGAAGACAGGATTCGATGAGGTGCGCGGTGGGGCCGCCGACGTGCGGCGAGCCGTTGATGAGCAGGACGTTTTTGGCCATGATATTACCTCCACACCGGCTCCACGATCCGGTAGCGCCCGGTATCGGAGAGCGAGTAATAATGATTCAGGATCTGCCGCCATGTCCACCCCGCCTCGCTGGCATAGCCCACGGCGCCGTACTGGCTCAGCCCCAGTCCGTGCCCGTGTCCCTTGGTGGTGAAGGTGATCAGGTCGGTGTCGGCATCATAGGTCAGCGTGAAGCTGTGGGAGCGCAGCACGCTGCTGCCGATGGCCTTGCGGATATCGATGCCGCGCAGCCGCACCGTCTTGCCGTTATAGACATAATAGGCGTTGGTGTTCACCACATAGCCGCCGCCGGTGTCGAAGCTCACCGCATAGAGCGGCAGTTCACCCGCGTCCAGCGACACCGCCGTCACCGCGCCCTTGGTCTGGCTTGCGACATAGGCATCCAGTTTGGCCTTCAGTTCGCTCCATGTGATGCTGTAGGTGGCGGTCAGCGTATCGCTGCCGCTGTATTTGCGGATGTATTCATCGGTGTCATAGACACTTTCCACCCCCTGCAGATAGGGCAGTGCGGCGGTGTAGACGTTTTGGCAGCTGGAGGTGTGCCCGTTCACGCTGCTGGAATACATGGCGCACAGCGGAATGGCGGAAAGCGCCGTCTGCGCCGTGTCGGCCAGTTTCATCCCCAGCACCTCGCCCACCGCGGCATAGATCTTTTGGTCGGCGGCGTTGGTGAGGTCAATGACGCCGGAGATGGAGAAGGTGCCGCCGCTGCGGCAGGAATAGAGCATATAGGTGTAGCCCGCGACCGCCTGCGCCTTCTGCGCTTCGGTGGAGACCTGCATGGTGCGGGCGGCACCGAGTTCGGTCTTGACCAGACAGGCCACCGCGTATTGCAGTTCCTCCCTGGAACGGATGGGGGTGGCGGGATTGCTGCCGATCTTCACCGTGAGGGTGGAGTAGAACTGCTCCTCGGTCGGCCAGCCGTCGGTGGCGGCGGCCGAAGTGGTGGTCGCCGAAGCGGTGGTGCTTGTGGTGGCGGGAGCGGCGGTGGCCGTCGTGGGAGCGGCGGTGGTGGGAGAAACCGTTGTTTCGGGATGGACGGCCGCCGTCGTAAAGGCAGCCGTTGTCTCGGTGACGGCATCGGTCACGGCCGTCGCCGCAGCCGTCGTGCTTTCGGTCGCAGCGGCGGTGGGTTCCGCTTCTGCCGCAGTGGTGGTCTCCTCCTCGGTGGGCAATTCGATGTCCGGCACCTCATCGCTGCTCTGATACAGCGTCGTGGTGGTCGTCGGGATGGCGGCAGTGGTGGTCGGCGCGGCGCCGCGCATGGATCCGGGCAGGATGACCTGCGCATTGTAGGAGAGATTCAGTTTTTCCGCAGGCGCGCTGTCCGGTGGCAGTTGCCGTGCGGCCACCACCAGACGGACGCCCGGCACGCCGGTGAGGGAGGAGGCGTCGGTCTCCAGCAGCAGCAGGGTGTCGCCCTTTTGGGGCTGCACGGAGGTGACGAAGAGTGAGCGGGCGCACAGCGCTTCGCAGAAAGCCGTGAATTCCTCCTCGCTGTCGAACGCGACGGTGCGGTAGTCGAACGCGGTGTCCTGCTCGTCCACATACAGTACCGCGAATATTTCATAGGTGCCGGTGCGGTATATGGTGTTCATCTCGGCGGTGGGGTGGGCAAGCAGAAAACTCGCATCGGTGTAGGAGAGCAGTTCGGAGAACATCTGCCCGTCGCCGGTGTTGTTGCCGTGGATGATGTAGGAACGGTTGACCGACGCGGCCGAGGCCAGCGCCACGTTTTCGTCGAAATAGGGCACGCCGTAGGCCGAGGGCGCCCGGGAAAAGTCAAGTGCGGAATAGTCCAGCGTGCCGTTTTGCACCACGGGATAACTGACGGCGGTGTCCGGCAGGGTGATCCAGCCGCGGATATCGGGATTGCGCTCATAGAGCGAATAGAAACGGGAGAGCATCCCCGCGGGGAAATCGTCGGCCGACCAATCGGCACGGCTGCTCTCGCCGGTGTAGAGCAGTTCCAGCGAGACGTACTGCTCACGGTTGCGGGCGGGCACGAACACGTAGGTGTTCAGCAGCAGGCAAATGACCACGATAGCTGCCGCGACCCCGGCCCAGATGAGAGACTTCCCCACGATGGCGCCGGGGGTGTCGCCTTTCCACGGGAAGATGGCAGGGAGCAGCCGGCGGCGGCCGGTGGCCGCTGCCTTGGGGATCTCCGGCGCGGCGGGCACCTTGTCCTCCAACAGGCGGCCGCCCGCCATCACGGTGGGCAGTGCCTCCAGATAGCGCCGCACCAGATCCAGTATCTGGCAGGTGGCGATCTCCCGCACGGTGTCGCGGTCGCCGGCGGCGTGCAGTTCCTTCACCCACACGCGCCGGTTGTCGGCCAATGCGAGGAAGACAGTCCCCACCGGCTTGCCCTCGCTCGAGGTGGGGCCGGCCTCGCCGGTGATGCCCACGCCGATATCGCTGGCGCCGACGCGCCGGGCGCCGGTGGCCATGCCGATGGCCGTGTTGGCCGAAACGGCCCCTTCGGTGTCCAGCACCTGTGCCGGAACGCCCAGCACATCGCGCTTGATCTCTTTGGAATAGGCGGCCACGCCGCATTCGAACACTGCCGATGCGCCGGAGATCTGTGTCAGTTTTCCGGAGAGCAGTCCGGCGGTGCAGGACTCGGCGGTGGCGATCTTCATGCCGTGTTCGCGCAGCAGCTGCACCACCGCCTGCTGCAGACTGCCCACATCCACGCCGAATACAAAAGCGCCCAACCGCTCGTGCAATTCGTTCACGACCGGCACACACAGTGACTCGGCCGTTTCGGGATCGGCGGCATGGGCGGTGATGCGCAGCAAGATCTCGCCGCCCTCATTCGAAAACAGGGTGACGGCGGGGTTGGAGCCGGCGAGCAGATCGCTGATCCGCTCGGTCACGGTGCTTTGCGAAAGGCCGAATATCCCCACGGTGCGGGTGGCGACGGCGCCTCCCGCTTTTTGCGAGAGATAGGGGATGACGGCGTGCTGGAACAGGGGGACCAGTTCCCCGCGGGAAGCGGGGAGCAGCAGCACGGTCTGCCCGTATTTTTCCACGGCAAAGCCGGAACAGGGGCCGTGCGCATTGGGGAAGACCACCGCTCCCCGCGGCACTTTTGCCAGCGTTTCGGGCAGTGCGGTGCCGGTGGCCTCGGTGTATTCCGCCAGACGGCATGCCGCGGTTTCGTCTGCCGTCAGCGGCAGACCGAGCACCTGCGCCACGGTCTCGGCCGCACCTTCCTCCATGCCGCCGCAGATGAGGATGCGCTCCGAGCGGTGCAGGGCATCGCCCAGCGCCCGGCGCAGTGCATCACCGGCGTTTTCCGCGTTTTGACGGCAGGAGACCGTCAGCGCACACGCGGCCAGTTCCTGCGAAAGGAAACGGTCGACCTGCTCCGACGGGGTGCCTATGGTGATGATCTCCGCTTTCATGCGGAACCCTCCCTGTGCTTTTCAGAAAAATGAATTAAGCGGTCATGCGTCCACCGTCATGCGGCGGATGCCGGCCACGGCCTCATCGCACAGCGCCTCCCAGTCGAGCGCCTGTTCCGCCTCCTCCAGCATGGCCACGGTGGGACGGGTGCGGGGATGCCGCGGGGTGAATACGGTGCAGCAGTCCTCATAGGGCTGGATGGAAATATCGAAGGTGTCGATGCGCCGCGCAATGGCGATGATCTCTTCCTTGTCCATCCCGATGACGGGACGCAGCACCGGCAGGGTGCAGACCGCATCGGTGCAGGCGAGCGCCGGCATAGTCTGGCTGGCCACCTGCCCCAGACTTTCGCCGGTGATGAGCGCGCCGCAGTTGTCACTTTTGGCCACCCGTTCGGCAATGCGCATCATGCAGCGGCGCATCAGCAGGGTGAACAATTCCTCCGGGCAGCAGCGGCCGATCTCCTCCTGAATGTGGGTGAAGGGCACGATATTCAGCGAAATGCGCCCGGCATACTGCGCCACCTGCCGCAGCAGCGAGATCACCTTCATCTCGGCGCGCTCGCTGGTGTAGGGGGGCGAGGCAAAATGGACGGCGGTCAGCTCCACCCCGCGCTTGGCCATCATATAGGCCGCGACGGGGGAGTCGATGCCGCCCGAAATGAGCAGACCGGCACGCCCGGCGGTGCCCACCGGCATCCCGCCGGCACCGGGCAGCTGCGCGGCGTGGATGTAGGCGCCGAAATCGCGGATCTCCACCATCACGAGCAGCTGCGGCTCATGCACGTCCACCTTCAGGTGGGGGAAATGCTCCAGAATGTAGCCGCCCACCTCGGCCGAGATCTCCGGCGAGGTGAGGGGGAAAGCCTTATCGCTGCGCTTGGCCTCCACCTTGAAGGTGGCAACGGCGCGCAGTTGGTCAGCCAGATAGGAGACCGCCGCCTCACGGATGGCGGTCATGTCCTTTTCCACCACGCGGGCGCGGGAAAAGGCCGAGATGCCGAATACGTGTGCCACCCGGTCGCAGGCCTCGTCTAGGTCGAGCCCCGGCTGCTGCGGCTCGATGCAGATGGTGGACTGTGCCCGGCGCAGGCGAAAATCGCCCAGCGGTGCCAGCCGCCGCCGCAGGTTTTTCATCAGCACTTCTTCAAAAGTGCCGCGGTTGAGGCCCTTAAGAGCCAGTTCACCGTTTTTTATCAGCAGGATCTCTTCCGGTGTATACATGGAACGTGTCTCCTTTGCGGTCATTCGGCGGGAACGGTAGTGGCCTCGGTGACAGGTGCCTCGGTCGTTTCGGCCGCGGTCGGCTCGGTCACGGGCGCCGCGGTCGGCTCGGTCACGGGCGCCTCGGTCGTTTCGGCCGCGGGCACTTCGGTGGTCTCGGCCGCGGGCACTTCGGTGGTCGCGACGGGCGCGGTCGGATCGGTCACAGGCGCTTCAGTCGAGGCGGTCGGCACGGTAGTTTCCGTCGGCCCGGCCGTGACGGTGGGCCCGGCAGGATCGGTGGTCACATCGCTCCCGCCCGTGACCGGTGCGGTGGAGCCGGAGACGGGCGTGGTACCCGTGACGGACGGGGTACTGCCGGTGGCGGAGCTGCCGGAGGGGACAGGCACCGTGGTGCCCGCGACCGGCTGACTGCCGGTGCTGCCCGGCCCGATGATCACGGTGCCGCTGCCTTCGGTGCCGCTGCCCGACGTGGTGACGGCGCTGCCGGTGGCGGTCGTGCTGCCGCCGGATGCGGTGGTCGTCTTACCGGTGGGCGCGGTGGTGCCTGCGTAGATGGCGGGCACTTTCTTCTTCTGTGCCGCATACCACGCATAGGGCATGATGACGTCCTTGTTTTCCGTGATGGATTCGGCCTTTACCGTGGCACTTTCCCCGCTGCGCACCTTCCGTGCGATGACGCCCAGACGGGCATCGTCGAATTTGGCCACGCTTTTGGGAGCACAGGTGTACAGAATGAGAAGCTCGTCGTTCTCGTTCACGTCCACATCACCGAAATCATAGAGCGACCGGTCGCGCAGGCCCTGCACATAGGTCATGAATTCGGCGTTGTTGTTGAAGCCGGTGGCCTGAATGGAGTAGTAGTGCTCCATTTTGGCCACGGAATCCTGCAGCACCACGGCAAAGATCTTGTACTGTGCGGTGTCGTACAGGGTGCTCAGGGTGATGATGCTTCCGGCGCGGCGCATGGTATCTACCGAGCCGGCCAGTTCGTTGAGACGGGCGAACATCTGCCCGCTGGCCATGTTGTGGCCGTAGACCACGGTGCTCTTGTAATGTACGTTCGGGCCGCTGAAATCGTTATGCACATCGAAGAACAGACTGCCGTTTTTGTTGGAGTTTTTATAGATGTCGCGATACAGGTAATAGTCCTGCGTGCGGGAATACATGATCCACTGATCGATGTTGCAGCCGGGATAGGTGATCCAGCCGCGGACATCATTATTCAGGTAATAGAGTTTTTTGAAATCGGTGACGATGCCTTCCGGGTAGCCGTCATAGGCGGCCTCCTCGTCGGTGAGTTCACCGTTGCGGGATTCCACCAGCAGCCGCTGGATCTCCTCGGTCAGTTCGGCATTCTGCTGCGGGATGATAACGGACTCGTTGAGCAGCATGGCCAACGCGCCCACCAGCACCACCAGCCCCACCAAAAACAGGAGCTTGCGGCCGACCTCCCACCACGGATCGCCCGCGATGGGGAACAGCGCCCGGAAAACCCGCTTGATGAACGGCGGCTTCGGCTCGCCGTCTGTTTTTTTGTCTGCTTTTCCGGCCGTTTCTTCTTCGGTGCGCGGCACGGCCGCCGGCACTTCGGCGGCGTCCTCGGCAGCCTGCACATCCGAAAGGTTCTCTTCATCAGAGGTGACCGTACGGAAAGTGATCGGTGCCTCTTCGTCGGCGTTTCCGCTGCGCAGCTCTTCTACGAATTTCAAGGCATCCTCCAGTTCGGGATCCTCTTTTTTGGGAAAGAGCCGTTCCAGTTCCCGTTCATCCATAGTTATTCCTCCTTCAATGCCCGCGGCGGAAAGCCGCCACGCGGGTCAGGGTGTCATCCGCCTCATGCAGGGCGGCAATAAACCGGTCGATATCCTCTGCCGTGGTGTCACGGCAGAAACTGATGCGCAAGGCGGAGTCGATCTCCGCTGCGGGAAGCTTCAGGGCACTCAGTACCGGGCTTTGTTTGCCCTTGGAGCAGGCCGAGCCGCCCGAAACATAGACATCACGCTCGGCTAAAAAATGCAGCAGCGTTTCGCTGCGCAGGCCGGGCAGTGACACATTGAGCAGATAGGGCACATGCACCGCCGGCTGATGCAGTTTGATCTGCGGGAACGCCGCCAACCCCGTGACCAGCCGGTCGTAAAATCCCTGAAAGTGCCGATCCAGTGCGGTCAGATCCGGCACGGCGGCGGCCGCCGCCCCGAAGGCGGCGATGGCGGGGGTGGCTTCGGTGCCGGAGCGCAGCCCGCGTTCCTGCCCGCCGCCGATGGCGCGCGGCAGAACGCGCACCCCGCGGCGGATATAGAGGGCGCCCACGCCTTTTGGGGCGTGCAGCTTGTGCCCGCTGACCGTCATAAAGTCGACGCCCCATTTGACCGCGTGCAGCGGCAGCTTGCCCGCCGCCTGCACCGCATCGGTGTGAAAGAGTGCCCGCGGTGCCGCGGCCTTCACGGCCTTCACGGCTTCCTCCACGGGGAAGCGGGCGCCGGTCTCGTTGTTCACCAGCATCATGGATACCAGCGCGGTGTCCGGCCGGCAGGCGGCGGCGATCGCCTCTGCGGTGATCATGCCGTCGGCATCGGGTGCCACACGGGTCACCTCCCAACCCTGCCGTTCCAGCTCGTCAAAGCAGGCGGCCACACAGGCGTGCTCCATTGCGGTGGTCACCGCGTGGCGCCCGGTACGGGCGTTCGCGGCCGCACCGCCCAGAATGGCCAGATTGTTCGCTTCGGTGCCGCCCGAGGTGAAGGTCACCGTTTCGGGCGTGCCCCCCATCAGAGCGGCCACCGCTTCGCGGGCGGCGGTCAGCTCCCGCTCGGCGGCGATGCCCGCCGCGTGCAGCGAGGAGGGATTGCCGAAGCATTCCGTCATCATATGTAGCGCCTTGGCCGCCGCCTCGGGACAGACGGCGGTGGTGGCGGCATTGTCGAGATAGGTCATGGGGTCGCCTCCGAAAAAACGGTCGATATATATACACATCTATAATATCATACTTTTATCAAATATACAACCCATCTTTTTTGCCAAAATGATGAAGAAACTGTAACCTTTCGGTTACAGTTTCTTCACAGTTGCGGTGTATACTTACGATGTATACTCAATAGGTGTAATCCTCCAGCAGGCGCTGCAGTTCGTCCTCCGAGGTGACCGGCAGTCCCGCGGCCAGCGCCTCCTGCTCGGCGGGCGGCAGTGAGGCCACGAACACGTCATAGACCTCGTCCGGCGCGGCATGGCCGGCGCGGTAGAGGGCAAGCCGCCCTTCAAAGCAGCCCAGCACCGCCGGGGGCGTCTCCTTCGCGGGCTGCGCGGCGGGCTCGGCGGCGGGCGGGCTTTCGGCCGGCGGGGCGGCGGCCGGACGGATCAAAAACAGCGCCGCACAGGCGGTCGCGGCGCAGGCGGCGGCACACAACCGCCGCACGAATGCGGTCAGCGGCATGGGCGGGTCACTCCTTTCGGCTCGTTTTGCACAAAGTTTGCCCGAAATGCGAAAAAATATGCGTGAGAGGGGGATTGAGGTTTGACTTTTGCAAATTTTATGGTATGATAATAATGGATTTTTGTGTGAATATCCTTTTCGGAAAGGATGAACGATATGGCAAAGACAGAAAAAGGATCGGGCAAGGCCACCGGCTTCTTCGGGAAGATCGGCGCGTTCTGGAACAGCAAGCCCATGCGCGTGGCGCGCAAACTGGTGGGCGGCGTGTGCAAGTGTCTGTTCACGATCCTGCTGATCGGGGTCATCACCGTTACCATCGTGGCGGCGGTGATGACGGTATATGTCGTGACCAATTTTAACGGCAGCGACGGAGTGCCCGACCTGAACGACCTTTCGGTGAATGAGACGACCATCATCTACACTAAGACGGCAGACGGCGGCTGGGAGGAATCCAAGCGGCTGGACGGCGTGGACAGCATCTGGGTCGATCTGGAGGATATCCCGCTGAATATGCAGCACGCCGTGGTGGCGATCGAGGACAAGCGCTTCTATCAGCACGACGGCGTGGACTGGCGCCGCACCATCGGTGCGAGCATCAACCTCGTGCTGCACTCCCGTTCGGTGTTCGGCGGCTCCACCATCACGCAGCAGCTCATTAAGGTGTCCACCGGCGACGACGACCAGACCCTCGACCGCAAGATCACCGAGATCATGCGGGCCACCTATCTGGAAAAGAGCCTGGACGGCAGCAAGGCGGACGTGAAGGAGCAGATTTTGGAGTCCTACCTCAACATCCTGCCGCTGAGCGGACAGATCGAAGGGGTAGGTGCGGCCGCCAACAGTTATTTCGGCAAGGACATTTCCGAACTGTCGCTGGCCGAATGTGCCGCCATCGCGGGCATCACCCAGAACCCCAGTAAGTATAATCCCTATGTCCATCCGGAAAATCTGCGTACCCGTCAGCGCACGGTGCTGTATGAGATGCTGGATCAGGGCTGGATCACGAAGGACGAATATCTGCAGGCGATCAACGAGGAACTGGTGTTCAAATCCATCGGCTCCCGCTCCGGTCAGCTCGACTATTACGAGGACCTGCTGATCGAGGAGGTGGCCGCCGGGCTGATGGAGCAATTCGGCTATTCCTATTCGCAGGCGGTCTCCAAGGTCTACCGCGGCGGCTTCGACATCTATTCCAACGAGAACAAGGCCCTGCAGCAGAAGGCGGAGGCCATCTATGCCGACGACAAAAATTTCCCCGCCCACATCGAATCGGACGATGAGGACCCGCAGGGTGCCATCTTCGTCATCGACTACGACGGCCATGTGGTGGCCACGGTGGGCGGCCGCGGCAAAAAAGAAGGGGTGCGTCTGTTCAGCCGCGCCACCGACTCCCGCCAGCAGTGCGGTTCTTCCATCAAGCCGCTGGGCAGTTACGGCCCGGCCATCATGATGAATCTGGTGCATTTTTCGTCCATCGTCCGCAATGCGCCCATCGTTCTGCCCAACGGTACCAAGTGGCCGCCCAACTACGGCCAGTCGGTGGGCGACCGCGGCGACGTCATCCTGGCGGTGGCGCTGCAGCGCTCGCTGAACACGGTGGCGGCGCAGCTGCTCGAAAAGGTGACACTGAACGAGAGCTTTTCCTTTATGACCAACCGCCTGCATTTCGATCTGCCCAAAGAGGAAATGACCTATTCCGGCCTGGCGCTGGGCGGCTTTGAGTACGGCGTGACCTGCCGTGAGATGGCCGAGGGCTATCAGATCTACGGCAGCGGCGGATACTACCGCAAGACCTCCACCTTCTCCCGTGTGGAAAAGGACGGTGAGGTCATCCTGGAGGCCAAATATACTCCCGAACAGGCAATGGACGTGAATTCGGCCTATGTCATGAACCGCCTGATGCAGCGCGTGGTACGCAACGGTACCGGTGCGGGCATTTCCGGCAGCTGGCAGAACGGTTGGGAGGTCTTTGCCAAGACCGGCACCTCCGGTACCAGCCGCAGCGGCACCGACCGCGACGTCTATTTCGCCGGCGGCACGGTCCAGTATGTGGCGGCCTCGTGGTTCGGCTATGACTATAACAAGCCGCTCAGCAGCCGTCAGACCGGCTATGCCCAGCAGCTTTGGAACAAGGTGATGGTCGCCCTGCGCGATGACAGCATCGCCGAAAAAGCGTTTACCAAGAAGGGTGAAACGGTGGAGGCCAAGTTCTGCACCGAGACCGGTCTGCTGGTGGGGCCGGGCAACACCTGCACCAGTACCATGATCGGCGTGTACAAGCCGGATAACATCCCCGGCTTCTGCACCAAGCACGGCCACGCGGTGGGCGGCAGCACGCCCGGCGGCAACATGTCCGGGACGACTACCACCACCGACAGCAGCACCGGGCCGCAGGTGACCATCGACCTGAGCGAGATCTACGGCGGCGCCCCCGCGGCATGAGGTGGATACCGTGAAGATATATGATATCACCCGCGAATTGACCGCGGCGCCCGTTTTCCCCGGCGATGCCGCACCGCAGCTGCGGCGCGTGCAGCAGATCGCGCTGGGGGATGTCTGCAATCTGACCGAACTGTCCCTTTCGGCGCACAACGCCACCCACATGGATGCACCGCTGCATTTCATCCCCGACGGCGCGTCCATCGACGAGATCCCGCCCGAGGTGTTCTGCGGCCGCTGCCGCGTGGTCGCCTTTGACGGGACGCTGCTCGGTGACGAGGCCGAGCGGATCACCGCCGGCCACGCCGACGAACGCCTGTTGTTCAAGGGCAGCATGGAGGCGGACATCTCGGCGGCCTATGTGCTGGCCGACGCCGGTCTGCGTCTGGTGGGGGCGGAAAAGCAGTCGGTGGCCACTGCCGCCTGTACGGCTGCGGTGCACCGCCATCTGCTGGGCAGCGGCGTTATCATTCTGGAGGGACTCGATCTCTCCGCCGTGCCGGAGGGGGAGTATTTCCTCATGGCCGCCCCCATGAAGATCGGCGGCAGCGACGGCGCCCCCGTGCGGGCTCTGCTGGCCGAGAGCGACAGCGTGTCGCCGGATATCGAGCCGGCTTTCATCCGCCGCAGAAAATAATAAAAAGAGGGGTTTCCCGCGGGAAACCTCTCTTTTTTGCTGTAAACAGGGCTTACCAATCTGTTTTGGAGACGGCTTCAAAGCGTGCGATCATTTCATCGGTCGGTCGATAATCCGGACGCGAGCAGCACGGGATGGTCGGCGCGGAGCCGTCCGCCCCCCAGAACGGCGTGTCGGTATCGTTTTCGTACTTTTTGCGGTCTTCTTCCCGGCGAAAATCGGGGATATCGTACGGGACGCCGTACTGCATCAGGCTGCGGTTTCCGAGGATCGCGACCGCCACCATGCGCGCGGCAACGTACACATCCAGATACGGTTTGGTGCCCGTGCGGATGCAGTTGAAGAAGTCGCGGAACATAAAATAGTCACTGCCGCCGTGTCCGGCGCGTGAGGCAATCTCCGCGTCCTCCGGCGAGAACTGCGCGGTGTAAAAATTCGCGGTCTCCTTCCCCTGCGGCACATCCCACTCGTTATAGGTCAGCATGATCTTATTGTCGGTGCCGCGCACGTTTTCGACCTGCCCCCGCTCGCAGGCGAGCCGGTAGGAATTCTCGTGCGCGCCGAAGCCGGCACAGCCGGTGATGCGGTAAACGGAATCGTCATCGTTCAGCGTGGTGATGATCGCCGCGGCATCGCCGCGATAAGCCGCCGATGTGGCCGCTTTGGACTTCGGGTGGAAAACCGGCAGGGCGGTCACACGGATGGGATTGGAATGGGTCGCCATCATCAGCGGCCCCAGCGAATGGGTCAGGTAATAGGTCGCGGGCAGATAGTTGCGCCAGTGCTTGGCACTGTCATAATACCGGGCGATGAAGGCGGTGTCGTTTTCGTTGCCGGGATGATTGTATTCCCCCTCGGCAAACATGACTTTCCCCAACGTGCCGCCCCTGTAGACCTTCTGCATTTCCTGGTTGAACACCATGTACGGGTAGTTTTCGCCCAGCATGTAAATGGCGTCGCTCTTTTCGGCGGCGCGCACCAGCGCCACACATTCCGCCATGGTGCCGGCGGCGGTGCATTCGCTGATGACATGGATGTTCTTTTCCAGTGCCTTTATGGCATAGGGCGCGTGCTCCGGAAAGTAGTTGGCGATATACACCGCGTCGAAGCCGTGATTGATGAATTCGTCAAAGTCACGGTACACCGCGACATCGCCGAGCTTTTTCTGCGCTCTTTCCAGCAGTTTTTCGTCTTTGTCGCAGATGGCAACGATCTCCACATCATTATAGAGGATGCTTTCGTAGTTGTCACTGCCGCGATTGGCGCCGAAGATCCCGAGTGTGAGTTTTTTCATGAAACAGACCTCCTAAAAAAATTGTCATATCAAAAATTCAAAGGCGTTAGCCTTTGAATTTGGCCGCTCGCCGTGCCGCAGCACGGCATTTTGAGGTTATCATATCGGCAACAGCAGTGCCAGCATTCCCCAAAAAGCCGTCAAAACCGCCAGAACATCCTTTTTGCGCGGTTTGGACGCGGTGAAGAAGCCGATAATCGTCGAGACGATCATCACGCCGCCCGTGACCAGCGGGTACTGCACCGAGCCGGCGATGTGCTTCAAGGCGATCAGCAGCAGATAATTGCCGACGACGGAAAGCATGCCGCCCATCGCCAGAGATACGCCGACTTTCGCAGTCAGCCGGATTTTGGTGTGCGGCCGCCGCGCCATCAGCAAAAGCGCCGCCCCTGCAAGGAGCGAGCGGAAGATCGCGCCCAGGATCGAATAGTCCAGCGCCGTCCCCTTGGGGTAGGACGCACTGTTGAAGATCATGGACAGCACGCCCGACAGGCCGTTGGTCACAAAAACACCGACGTAATATATCCGGCCGCCGCTTTTAGTCCCCCGCTCCACCGTGAACAGCATGGCCACCGCGATCAGGATAAAGCAAAGGATCTTGGCCGCCGTGATCCCTTCTCCGTAAAACAGGATCCCCGTGACAAACGGAAGCGCCATGCCGCCGATCATGGAAAAGACCGAAAACAGCGAAAGGTTGGTAATGCCCAGTGCCCGGATGGCGAAAAAGGAAAACAGCAGACCGTTGACCGCCGCGGCACCGGCCATGATCGCGGTGAAGGGCGTGACCGTCAGCGAAAAGCCGTTTATCGCCAGCAGCAGTGCGCCGCCGATCAGTCCGGCCGCCAGCGAAAAGACGAATGTCGTATACCAGGAACTGCCGCATTGCTGCTGATACACCCTGTTAAAAAAGAATTGCAGGCCGAAAAACGTTACGGCCAGCAGGACCATACCGTAATAAAACATGACCGATCCCTCATTTCGAGGCTATTATAGCAAACCGGAAAATGAAATCACATGGATTTTTTCGCTTGAAACATGGAAAAAGGTTGCATCTTCGGGTGCTTTTGTGGTAAACTGTATCCAAACGGGGGGGGATCGCTTTGAAAAATAAAAACATCTGCAAATTCATATCGAAGACTGCCGAACACACGCTGAACACCACCCAGTTCATTTTCGAGACCGAGTGGCCCACCGATGCGGGGGAGCAGATCGCCGATACCGACCGCATGCTGCTGGTGACCGCCGGGAGCGGCACGTTCACGGTCAACGGGACGGTGCACCGTCTGGCCCCCGGCCATGTCGTCTGTATCCTGACCGGGCAGCTTTACCGTCTGCAAAATGAAAACGGTCTGCAGTTTTTGTATATTGACTATTCCGGCGAGCGCAGCATGGAACTGCACGCGCGGTGCGGCATCACCGGGAACCGCTGTGTGTTCGAGACGGATCAAAGCCTGATCCCGCTTTGGAAAGAGAGCCTGATCCGCGCCAACGCCGAAAACCTCGACCTGATAAGCGAAAGTATGCTGCTCTACGCCTTTTCGCAGCTGCGGCAGACAAGAGAAGCCGCGACCGATACCGTGCAGGCCATCATCGGCTATATTTCCGAAAATTACAGCGATGCAACGCTGTCGCTGACCGGTATGGCGGAAGAACTGGGCTACAATGCGAAGTATCTTTCGCATCTCATCGTCCGGCAGTTGGGCGTCAGTTTTTCGCAGTATGTGACTGAATTGCGGCTGCGGCAGTCGATCCTGCTCATCCGGCAGGGGCTGACCTCCATCAAGAACATCTCCATCCTCTGCGGCTTCGGCGACCCCTTTTACTTTTCAAAGGTGTTCAAACAGAAATTCGGCCTTTCCCCCAAAGGCTTTATCGAAATAGAAAACCGATAAAATTTTTACAGAAAACAGGGAGGAATTTATCATGAAACTGACCGGATATGTCCGCGAGCCCCACGGGGTGGTGATCGCGACCGACGGCGCCGCACGGCTGCGTCTGCAGGCTTGGCGGCCGGACACGGTGCGTCTCTCCTTTGCCAAGGGCGATTTCACCGAAAACGATCTGCCGCTGGTGACCGTCGCACCCGACGAGGTGCCCTTCACGGTGGAGGATGACGGCACCTTTCTGACCTTTTCGGCCGGCGAGGCCGCCGTCACGATCAAAAAGACCACCTTTGCCCTGCGTTTTCTGCGCGGCGGGCGGGAGATCGCACGGCTGTCCCGCTGGGGGATGCAGCTCAAGGAGACCACTGTCACCGTCCCGCACTACACGGCCGACCGCGAGACAAAAGACAAACTGCGGCTCACCCACACCGATGAACTGCCGGGCTTCCGTTTCTATCTTTCCTTCGACTTTGCCGATGATGAGGTGATCTACGGCCTCGGGCAGTACGGCGTCGGTGAGCCGGACCGCCGTCGTATGCCGGTCTACCTGTATCAATTTAACGATCAGGCGCCGGTGCCGTTTTTCATCTCCTCCCGCGGGTACGGTGTGCTGCTGAATACCGGCGCCTACGCCACCTTTACCCGCGACACCTTCGGCACCACCTTTTACACCGACGCGGTAGAGATGGGCGATTTCTATTTCATCGCCTCCGCTTCGGGGGACGGTGCCGTGCGGGGATACCGCGCGCTCACCGGCGCGGCGCCCATGATGCCCCGCTGGTTCTTCGGCTTTGCCCAGAGCAAGGAGCGCTATGTTACCCAGCAGGAACTGCTGGACGTGCTGCAGGAATACCGCCGGCGGCAGGTGCCGCTCGATTTGATGATACAGGACTGGAATTACTGGCCGACCAACACCTGGAGTGACAAGAGCTTTGACCCTGCCCGCTACCCCGACCCTGCCGGTATGTGCCGCGCGGTGCACGATGCCCACGCGCATATCATGATCTCGGTGTGGCCGAACACCCGCGGCGGCGACGACTTTCGCGAGTTGTTCGAAAAGGATCAGCTGATGACCGACAGTGACGTCACCGGCGACGGCGGTGTCTACAATGTCTTTGACCCCGCCGCCTGCGATACCTACTGGGCGCAGATGGAGCGGGGCATCCTGCGTCACGGCTTCGATGCGTGGTGGTGCGATTCCACCGAGCCGTTCGAGCCGAACTACGGCGCTTTTGCCGAGGCGGATCGGCAGAAGTCCGACACGCTCGCCATCTACCGCCGCTGGATGGACAGCCGCCGGGTCAATCTCTTTTCGCTGCTGCACAGCCGCAATATCTATGAGCATCAGCGCGCCTGCCGTCCGGACAGGCGGGTGGTCAACCTCACCCGTTCCGGCTACGCCGGGCAGCAGCGCTATGGCACGGTGGTGTGGAGCGGCGACGTCGAGGGCTCTTTCCATGAGTTGAAGAAGCAGATCGTCGAGGGGGTGCACTTCTCCGCCTCCGGCCTGCCCTACTGGTCGGTGGATATCGGCGGCTTCTGGCCGGCGCACGGCAACAGGCGCTTCAACACCGCCAGCGATTACGGCAGCGTGGAGGATCCCGGCTACCGCGAGCTCTACGCCCGCTGGATCCAGTTCGGCTGCTTCGTGCCGCTGTTCCGCTCCCATGGGACCCAGTTCCCGCGGGAGATCTGGCGCTTTGGTGAGGGGGGGGAGCCGTTTTACGACAGCATCCGCCGCTTTATCGAACTGCGCTACCGCCTGCTGCCCTACATCTACTCCACCGCGTGGCAGGTGACCAAAAACGGCGACAGCTTCATGCGGCCGCTCGCTTTCGACTTCGCGGACGATCCTGCGGCGCTGACCGTCGGCGGGGAATATCTCTTCGGCCGCGCACTGCTGGTCTGCCCGGTCACCGCACCGCAGTATTACGAGGGCGCGGACATCCCGCTGACGGGGGAGAAGACCTGGCCGGTCTATCTGCCTGCCGGTGCGGACTGGTACGATTTCTTCACCGAAGCGCGCTATGCGGGCGGGCAGACGGTGACGGCGGACACCCCTATCGACAAAATGCCGCTCTTTGTGCGGGCGGGCAGCGTGCTGCCCACCGGCGAGGTGAAGCAGTATGCCGACGAGCGGCCCGACGCGCCCTACACCGTCACGGTCTACCCCGGTGCCGACGGGCAGTTCACCGTGTATGAGGATGCGGGTGAGGGCTACGGATACGAAAACGGCGAATATGCGGAATATGATCTGTGCTGGGACGATGTGGCGCGCACGCTGACCGTTTCGGCGCGCCGGGGCGGATTTGCCGGTATGGTGCCGGTGTGGCAGCTCACGGTGCGCGCCGTCGGCGGGGCAAAGCGGACGGTCTCCTATTCCGGCGAGATGCTCACCCTCACACTGTGAGGAGCCGTGGTCAAAGTGCGCAAAGTTTTCCACGAAATTCGGGCAACATTACGGGGTTGATTTGTGTGCCGGGTATGGTACAATGAGGGTAACATCAGCAATACCGGGAGGGATTTATATGTCGAAAAAAGATCAGGAGATCGTTGTCTGTTGGGTGCCGGATGAAGACATGGAGGTACTGCACTATCTCAAGGAGCACGGCTTCACCGCCGTACAGCTCTATGTGTTCTGGGAGCGGTTTGAGCCCAAGGCACGCGGCGAGTTCGACTGGACGTATTATGACGAAAAGGTGCGCCGTATCCAGGCGGCGGGGCTTCGGTTCGTGCCCTTCTTCCTGATGGGCCCGCGCTATTCCGCGCCCGACTGGTGGCTCGAAAGCCCCGAGCACCGCGATCTGGTGTGTCTGGAGCACGGCCGCAAAAACCCGATCGAATCCATCTGGAATCCCGCGTTCCGCCGGGAGATCGACCGCGTGATGGGCGCGTTCGCGGAGCATTATCTGCCGTGGGGCGTGATCGAAAGCGTGCAGCCGGGCATCTGCGGCGACTACGGCGAGGCGATCTATCCCGTGCACGGCAACTGGCCGGCGGCCTACCATACCCATCTGGGCTACTGGTGCGGCGGCGAGGATGCGATCGCGTCCTTCCGTGCGGCCATGCGGGAAAAATTCGGTGACATCGCCGCGCTCAACGCCGCGTGGCGCAGCCACTACGCCGATTTCGACGAACTGGTGCCGTTTTTGCATCACAAGGCGCCCAGCCGCACGGCATGGCTGGATATGAACGACTGGTACAACGCCTCGATGGATGAATACACCGATTTCTGGATGGATTGCTGCCGCCGCCATTTCCCCGACCATCCCATCTATCTGTGCACCGGCGGCTCGGAGGAGGCGCAGCTGGGCGCGGTGTTCTCCTCGCAGGCGCAGATCGCCGCGCGCTACGGCGCGGGCATCCGTCTGACCAACGAGATGAACGACTTCTTCTACAATCTCTATAACACCATCCACATGCACAGCGCCTGTGAGTTCTACGGCGCCTACCTCGGACTCGAGCCGGTGGGCGGTCTCACGCCGCAGGGCGTGGTCAACCGTATGTACGGCAGCGCCGCTTTCGGCAACCGACAGATCTTCCACTACTACGGCAATCTGCTCACGGGCAACGAGCTCAACGGCGCGGGCGACGCGGTGCGGGACTATGCCTACCTCATCGAGGAGCGCCCGGTGAAGAGCCGCATCACCATGTTCTGGCCGCTCACCGAGGCCAAGGTGAACAACACCGGCATCTCCGGCCGGGCAGTGGAGGCGCTCACCGCGCTGCGCCGCCATTATGAGGTGAAGGTGGCGGACGAAAAGATGATCGCCGACGGCGCGCTCGAGGACACCGACGTGCTCATCATGCTGGGCGTGCCTTTCACCCGTGAAGAAACGCTGCGGCAGGTGGCCGACTGGGTGAAGCGCGGCGGCAAGCTGTTCTCGGATATGCGCACCTATTCGGTGGAACTGGAATCCGTGCCGGAATTTGACGAGGTGCTGGGCTTCACGCCCGAATCGGACATCGCCTGCGGCGGCACCCATTTCTTGGTGCAGAAGACCGATTGGGCCCCGCTCTTCTCGGCGCGTGACCGCTACGGCTACGGCGAGAGCTGGCAGTATCTGGCCGACGATGTGGTGAAGATGGCCGTGCATCCGGCGGCCACCCGCGGGCCGGAGGACTTCGCCTCCGTGGCGGGCGAGTGCTGCGCCGCGTTCTATCACGATGCCGGCGCCGGCCGGGCGGTCTTCTTCTGCGGCCCGCACGACCTGCGGGACGTGCTCATCGAGGATTTCTGCCGTGCCTACTGCGGCGTGGAGCCGATGGAACTGAAGCCCGGCGAGGTGGTGCGCACCCATGTGGGCGACCATATGCTGGTGCTGGGCGAGGACGCCACCATTTGGGAAGAATGATAAGAACAATCATAACCACCGGCTTTGCCGGTGGTTATGATTTATCGTTGAGTGTTTGTAAAGGGTATTTCTATGAAAATGTTTCAAAAGGCTTTGGCACTGTTGCTATCAGCAGCATGGATTATGACAGCAATGCCAATATGCGCCTTGGCCGCCGGTGCAGCAAACGCAAGTCTGTTTGCCGGTGGCGACGGCACTGCCGCCGATCCGTATTTGGTGGTGACCAAAGAGCAATTGAACAATGTGAGGACCCATCTCAATGCCCACTATAGGCTGATGGCCGACATTGTGTTTACAGAGGAAGATTTCAGCGAAAACGGCGCGTTTTATAACAGCGGCAAAGGCTGGGCTCCGATCGGTGCCGGCGAAGCAGCGGCTTTTACCGGCGCTTTCGATGGGAACGGGTACGCCATTCGCCATTTGCAGATCACCGCGCAGATCAATGCACAGGCCGGCCAAAACGCCTATATCGGCCTCTTCGGGTGTTCCAAGGGCGAAGTGCGAAATGTATCCGTAAGCGACGGCAATGTCTCTGTGAAAAGCGAAGACAGCGATTATCCCACCCACCCGATAACGGTGTATATCGGTTCGGTCGTCGGATACGGAGATGCCGAAAACTGTGAAAACGACAGTGCCGTCAAGGTGTGCTGTGACGCCGATCGTTATAATGCGTATATCTATTGCGGCGGCGTCACAGGGCACGGCGATGTAAGTAACAGTGCAAATTATGGTAACCTTTTGGCGGAATTCCCGAAATGCGAAGATACTCACGATATCAAAATCGGTGGCGTTTCCGGCTTCTCCGACATTGTCGCCAAGTGCAAGAATTACGGAAGCGTCACAGTGAACGCGAGTGATTATCATAGCGGGTTGGATGTCGGCGGTATTACCGGCGCTTGCGGGGACCGGATTTCGCAGAGTTACAATGTGGGAAACGTGACAGCGGATTGCAGTGGGTATTCGAGTTATTACTATTCCTATGTCGGCGGCATTGTCGGCTATGGCAAAAACGTGAACGAATGCTATAACACGGGAGCAGTGGGCGGTGGCAAATTTACCGTCGGCGGGGTTGCCGGCACGATCATCGACGGAGAGATCAACAACGCTTTCAACTCGGGAAAAATCGGCGGCAAGTGTGCCGGCGGCATTGTCGGCAGGGCGCTGAACGAGTATTCCATTACAAACTGTTACAATACTGGGCCGATCACCAATCAGAACAACGAGTACGGCATTCTGGGCGGCACCAACAATGTGCACACTATTTTGCATCACTGTTACAATTTGGAGAGCGCGGCGAAAACCCACGAAGGTGTGATCAACTGTTCCTACGCCGAAATGCTGGTGCAAGATACCTTTCAAGGATATGATTTTGATCATATTTGGAAATGCGATACCGAAACAGTTTATCGGTTGCCCATTTTGAAAAATGTGCCGATGGATCGTTCAAAGCAGAGCGTTTCGGATTGCAACATAGTGATAAAACAGCCGGTTGTGCAATACCACACAGGCCAGCCCGAAGTTGCCGTTTCGCGCGACGGGAAAGCGTTGACCTTGGGAGAAGACTATGTCATACAGTATCGTGTGGGTGACGATTCGTTTTTGTTAACGTCATCGAATGTCATTCATGATATGCAGGCAATAGGTGACGGGACAATGACCGTTTTTGGCATCGGCGATTACTGCGGCTGTGAGCAACGTAAGTTTGCGGTCACCAAATTCAATGTTGAAAATGTCATATTGATGACCGAGTGGATCGTTCGTGCGGACGGTTCGGCAAGCAGCAGTTCTTTTTCCTTGAAAGATTTTTGTTTCGACGGCACGCCAAAAGAACAAACCGGATTTCGGATATGTGATGATTATGATGAGATTTCGGCGGATAATTATGTGGTAACCTATCGCGACAACGTCGCGGTGGGTACGGCCGCCATGATCATCACCGCGAAAGG
>JAZRVU010000031.1:0-18601 GCA_045599305.1 Acutalibacteraceae bacterium
AAACTTTCGGCGCGCGAGCAGGCCATCATGAAACTGCGGTTCGGCATCGGCGGCGCGCGGGAGCACACCCAGAAGGAGGTCGCGGATATGCTGGGCATCTCGCAGTCGTATATCTCCCGGCTGGAAAAGAAGATCATCCGCCGCCTGCGCACCGAAATGGAGGCGGCGGAATAGAAAAACCGTCTGTGCGATCGCACAGGCGGTTTTTTATGTACGGAAGAGGCGTTTGATGCGCGGGTGGAGCGCCCACATATACCATGCCGTCAGTTTGGAGAGGCAGATGTCCACCAGCACGAAGGCGAGGTTGCCCACTGCTAAGATCACCGGCGGCATATCCACCCCGAACAGTTCAAAGGAGTTGTCCTCCAGCGCGAACAGGCGGAGCATCACCCAGTAGGCCGCCACCACCGTGACATTGAACAGCGCGATCTTGAGCAGCCACGAAAGCCACGGCGGCAGCGGGTCGAGCAGCAGTTTCAGCAGGGGATAGTAGCCGAGAAAGGCCACGAACAGGATCTTCGATTCCATCGACGGGGTGAGCAGCAGATTCAGCAGTGCCACGGCGGCAAAGGTGAGGAAGCCCCAGCCGCGCCCGGCCTCCACCGCCACCGGTACCAGTACCAGCCCCGCGAGCACCGGCAGGGCAAAGGTGGCGTAGGGGAAGACGGTGCCCATCAGCAGTATGACCGACAGCGCACCCAGCACGCCGCCCAGCGCGACTTTACCGGTCTGTTTCATCTGCGGCGCCCCCTTTTTTGAAAAATCAGCAGCAGCGGATCAGATCGCCGCCCATGCATTCGCAGCAGCAGTCGGCACACAGCAGACTGCTGCACATATCGCAGCCCGTGCATTCCCCGCCCGCGGGACGGCCGGCGGTGTAGGTGCCGGTCTGCCGCTGACGGGACATCTGTTCATAGGCCGCGCGGTATTCGCCGTTGGTCGGGTCCATGCGGCAGGCGGAGGCATAGTGGGAATAGGCGTCCTCCAGCCAGCCCTTTTTGTAGAGGACGCTGCCCTTGAGAAAATGCCATTCCGCGTCCTGCGACAGGGGAGAGACCCCGTCCAGCAGCGTTTCCGCATCGGCAATGCGCCCCTCGGTGATGAGGCGGCGGATATCGCCGTACCGCCCGCCGGCGGTGCGGCCGCCGCCGCTTTTGCGGCTGCGCACGATCTCGTCATACGCCTCGTTGATCTCCTGCATCTTTTCCTGCGCCAGATCGGAGAGTGGGTTGCCGTCATACTGATCGGGGTGATATTTCCGAGCCAGTTCCCGGTAGGCGGCCTTTACCTGCTCGTCGGTCGCGTCGGGCGAAATGCCCAGTACTTTATACGGATCGGCCACGGTGTGCCGCCCCCTTTCGTTTTTCTTTTTCAAGTACCCGCCGCTGTTCGGCGGGCATGCCGTATTGCAGGATGTTCTGTAATATCCCGTCGAACCGGCGGCGCTCCAGCAGGTGCCACGCGGTCAGACATTCCGACAGGCACAGATTCAGCGTCTGCCGCATATATTCCCGCGGCGCCTGCCCCTCTTCGGCGGGGAAGGGATTGAAGCCGCCGTGCCGGCGGTCATCCTCCCAGTCGTCCACCGCGTCGATCAGATAGATCCACCGCCCCAGACAGTAACCGAACCGGCGGCGGGCGTCTTTTTCTTCCCCTGCGGCATCGCCGCCGCACAGCGCGGAGAGCAGGGCGGCGGTGGGAGCGGCCGCCGCATCCACCGAGGGGTGCGCCTCCCGCTCCACGGCCTGCTGTGCCGCGGCATATTCCTCCATCTGCAAAGCCAACTGCGGCCGCAGCCGCGCGGCACGCCGTTTCATGGGGGTCACCGCCCACAAAAGCGGACGGCGGGCCAGCCGCCGCCAAAAGCCGCTGTCGGCCACATCGTCTTCCAGCTTATACCACGTCATCAGCACCGCCGCATCGGCGGCGTAGTCGAGCGGCGCCTGCTCCCGGCAGACCAGACAACGGCGGGTGGGGTTGAAGGAGCAGTGCCCGTCGGCAAAGCCGGCGTGGTCGGGTGCCAGCGCCATGTGAAAAAGCGCCAGCAGGGTGAGATCATAGTTGAGCAGGAAGCGGGCGGGCAGTCCGTAGCGCCGCCCCAGCCGACGGCAAAGTGAGCAGTAGACCCCACGGTACTGCTCCCATTCGCCCATTTTCAGTTCCGGCTGATACACCCGCACATATCCGAACATCTCACACGCTCCGCGTTCGTTTTTTTCATGATACACTATTTTTCGGCGCAGTTCATGACGGAATTGTAAATTCGATCACTCTTTCAGCAGCGGACGCAGATACCGCCCCGTGTGGGAGGCCTCGACGGCGGCGATCTCCTCGGGAGTGCCGCAGGCGATCAGCGTGCCGCCGCGGTCGCCCCCCTCGGGGCCGAGATCGACGATATAGTCCGCCGTTTTGATGACGTCCAGATTGTGCTCGATCACCAGCACCGTGTTGCCGGTGTCCACCAGCCGCTGCAGCACGTCGATGAGCTGCTGCACATCGGCCGAGTGCAGACCGGTGGTCGGCTCGTCGAGGATATAGAAAGTGCGGCCGGTGGCGCGGCGGCTCAGTTCGGTGGCCAGCTTCACCCGCTGTGCCTCGCCGCCCGAAAGGGTGGTGGCGGGCTGTCCGAGTTTGATATAGCCCAGCCCCACGTCCCGCAGTGTCTGCAGTTTGCGGGCGATCTTCGGCAGCGGCGCGAAAAAGTCGCACGCCTCCTCCACCGTCATCTCCAGCACGTCATAGATGTTTTTGCCCTTGTATTGTACCTCCAGCGTCTCGCGGTTATACCGCCGCCCCTTGCACACCTCGCAGGGGACGTAGACATCGGAAAGGAAGTGCATCTCGATCTTGACGATACCGTCCCCTTCGCAGGCCTCGCAGCGGCCGCCCTTGGTGTTGAAAGAGAAGCGCCCAGGCCCGTAGCCGCGCGCCTTGGCGTCGGCCGTGGTGGCGAACAGGTCGCGGATATCGTTGAACACACCGGTGTAGGTGGCGGGGTTGGAGCGGGGGGTGCGCCCGATGGGGGCTTGGTCAATGGCGATCACCTTGTCAAGATGCTCCGCGCCGTCGATGCCGGCGTGGACGCCGGGGAAGGTGTGGGCGCGGTTGAGGGTGCCGGCCAGCGATTTGTACAGGATCTCGTTGACCAGCGAGGACTTGCCGCTGCCGGAGACCCCCGTGACCAGATTGAGTGCCCCGAGTTTAAAGGATACGTCGATGTTTTTCAGGTTGTTTTCCGCGGCGCCGCGCACCGTGAGCCATTTGCCGTTGCCGGGGCGGCGGGTCTTCGGCACCGGGATGCGCCGCCGCCCGCTCAGGTATTGCCCCGTCAGCGAATGCTCGCAGGCGCAGATCTCTTCCGGCGTGCCCGCACACACGATCTCGCCGCCGTGGATGCCCGCGCCGGGGCCCACGTCCACCACGAAATCGGCCGCCCGCATGGTGTCCTCGTCGTGCTCCACCACGATCAGGGTGTTGCCCAGATCGCGCAGCCGCTTGAGGGTGCCGATGAGTTTTTCGTTGTCCCGCTGGTGCAGACCGATGCTCGGCTCATCCAGCACATACAGCACGCCGGTGAGGGAGGAGCCGATCTGGGGGGCCAGCCGGATGCGCTGTGCCTCGCCGCCCGAAAGGGTGGCCGCCGCGCGGGAGAGGGTGAGGTAATCGAGCCCCACGTTTTGAAGGAAGCCCAGACGCGAGCGGATCTCCTTGAGGATCTGCGCACCGATGGTCTGCTCCCGTTCAGTGAGGGTCAACGTGTCCAGCGCCGCCAGTGCGTCGCTCACGGGCAGATCACAGAATTCCACGATGTTGCGCCCGCCGACGGTGACCGCCAGGCTCTCCGGCCGCAGACGCTGCCCGTGACAGGCGTCGCAGGGCGACTGGCTCATGTACGTCTCCAGTTCCTCCCGCATCCAGCTGCTCTTGGTCTCCAGATGCCGGCGGGAGAGGTTGTTCAGTATCCCCTCGAATTCCTGCATGCCGGTAGCGGTGCCGTATTTGTTTTCCCGCGTCATGGGGATGCGCTCGCCGCGGGTGCCGTACATCAGCACGTCCACCGCCTCGTCCGGCAGATCCTTAAAGGGCACGTCCAGCGAAAAATGATAGTGCGCCGCCAGTGCGTCGATGTACATACGGGTGATGGAAAAGCCGCTCGCATAGTCCCAGCCGCTGGCGCGGATGGCGCCCTCCCGGATGGAAAGCTCCGGGTCGCGGATGACCAGACGAGCGTCCATCGCCATCTTCACGCCCAGACCCGAGCATTCCGGACAGGCACCGAACGGATTGTTGAAGGAGAACATCCGCGGGGTCAGTTCCTCCACGCTCACCCCGTGTTCGGGGCAGGCGTAGTTGAGCGAAAAGGCCAGTTCCTCCCCGCCGATGACGTCCACGGTCAAAAGCCCGCCGGAAAGCCCGGTGGCGGTCTCCACCGAATCGGCCAGACGCGCCTGCAGGTCGGGTCGGATGACCAGACGGTCCACCACGATCTCGATGGTGTGCTTGATGTTTTTGGGCAGCTTGGTCATGTCGGCCAGCTCCACCGTTTCGCCGTCCACCCGGGCGCGCACATACCCCGCCTTGCGGGCGGATTCGAACTCTTTGGCGAATTCGCCTTTTTTGCCGCGTGCCACCGGTGCCAGCAGTTGGATGCGGGTGCCCTCGGGCAGCCCCAGCAGCCGGTCGACCACCTGATCCACCGTCTGCTGCCGGATCTCCCGCCCGCAGATGGGACAGTGGGGGATGCCGATGCGGGCATAGAGCAGACGCAGGTAGTCATAAATTTCGGTGACGGTGCCCACCGTGGAGCGCGGGTTCTTGGAGGTGGTCTTCTGGTCGATGGAAATGGCGGGGGAGAGTCCGTCGATCGAGTCCACGTCCGGCTTGTCCATCTGTCCGAGAAACATCCGGGCATAGGAGGACAGACTTTCGATGTACCGCCGCTGTCCTTCGGCATAGATGGTGTCGAACGCCAGCGACGATTTGCCGCTGCCGGAAAGCCCGGTGAACACCACCAGCTTGTCCCGCGGGATGGTGAGGTCGATATTTTTCAGATTGTGTACGCGCGCGCCGCGTATGATGAGTTTATCGTTCATGGATGCATTCCTTCCGAAAGCCTGATAACGGGCGAAATAGATGTCCTTTATTGTAACCGACAAATTTTAAAAAGTAAAGGCTTGCAAGCCACCTCATTTTTTCTTTTTCAGTTGCTCGATCTTGTCGCGCAGTTCGGCGGCACGCTCAAATTCCAGCAGCAGGGCGGCGGCGCGCATCTCGCGGGTCAACTCGTCGATCAGCTGCCGACGCTGTGCGGGCGAAAGCTGCCGTGCCGGCTTGGCGCCGTCCTCGTTCCGCTCCTTGCCGCCGATATCCAGCACCTCGCGGATATCTTTCACGATGGTCTGCGGCACGATGCCGTGCGCCTCGTTGTATGCCTGCTGGATGGCGCGGCGGCGCTCGGTCTCGCGGATGGCGTTTTCCATCGAGGGGGTGACGCTGTCGGCGTACATGATGACCTCGCCGCCCGCGTTGCGCGCCGCACGGCCGATGGTCTGGATGAGGGAGGTCTCCGACCGCAGGAAGCCCTCCTTGTCGGCGTCGAGAATGGCGACGAGCGACACCTCCGGCAGGTCGAGCCCCTCGCGCAGCAGGTTGATGCCCACCAGTACGTCGAATTCGCCCAACCGCAGGTCGCGGATGATCTCCATGCGCTCCATGGTGTCGATATCGTGGTGCATATACCGCACCTTGATCCCCGCGTTTTCGAGGAAGGCAGACAGGTCTTCCGCCATCTTTTTGGTCAGCGTGGTCACCAGTGTGCGCTCGCCGCGCGCGGTGCGCAGGCGGATCTCCTCCATCAGATCATCGATCTGTCCCTCCACCGGCCGCACCGATACGGACGGGTCGAGCAGACCGGTGGGACGGATGACCTGCTCGGCGATCTGCGTGCTGTGTTCCTTTTCGAAGTCACCGGGCGTGGCCGAAACGAACACCGCCTGCCGGACGTGCGAGTAGAATTCGTCAAAATTGAGCGGTCGGTTGTCAAAGGCGCTGGGCAGACGGAAGCCGTATTCCACCAGGCTCTCCTTGCGGGCGCGGTCGCCGCCGAACATCCCCCGCACCTGCGGCAGCGTGACGTGGGATTCGTCCACCAGCAGCAGAAAATCATCGGGGAAGTGGTCGAGCAGAGTGAACGGGGTGGAGCCGGGCGCCCGCCCGGCCAGCACGCGGGAATAGTTTTCCACGCCCTTGCACATGCCGATCTCGCGCAGCATCTCGATATCATATTGCGTGCGCTGCTGAATGCGCTCGGCCTCCAGCAGTTTGCCCTGTTTCGTGAACCAGTCCACCCGCTCGCGCAGTTCTTCCTCGATGTTTTTGAGTGCGCTCTCCATCTTGTCGGGCGGCACGATATAGTGTGAGGCGGGGTAGACGGCGGCGTGGGACAGGGTGCGGATGCGCTCCCCCGTCACGGGATGCACCTCCGATATACGGTCGATCTCGTCCCCGAAGAATTCCACCCGCAGGATGCTCTCGTCCGTGCCGGAGGGGTGGATCTCCACCACATCGCCGCGTGCGCGGAACTTGCCGCGCACGAAATTGACGTCGTTGCGCTCATACTGCTGCTCCACCAGCCGTGCGATCAGCGCTTCGCGGGTCATGGCCATGCCCGGACGCAGCGAGATCACCATTTTGCGGTAGTCTGCCGGGTCGCCCAGCGTGTAGATACAGGAGACGGAGGCCACGATCAGCACGTCCCGCCGCTCGGCCAGCGAAAAGGTGGCCGAATGGCGCAGACGGTCGATCTCGTCGTTGATAGCGGAATCTTTTTCGATATAGGTGTCGGTGGAGGGGATATAGGCCTCGGGCTGGTAATAATCGTAATAGGAAACAAAGTATTCCACCGCGTTATTGGGGAAGAATTCCTTGAATTCGGAGCAGAGCTGTGCCGCCAGCGTTTTGTTGTGCGCCAGTACCAGTGTGGGCTTGTTCACCGCGGCCACGATGTTGGCCATGGTGAAGGTCTTGCCCGAGCCGGTCACGCCCAGCAGGGTCTGTTCGCGGTCACCCCGGCGGATGCCCTCCACCAGCTTGGCGATCGCCTGCGGCTGATCGCCGGTGGGCGCGTAGGGGGATACCAGTTCAAAGTGATCCATAGGGCACCGCCTTTCCTTAAAATAAACCTACAGATTATTATAAGCGCCTTTCGCGATAAAATCAAGAACTCCTGCCCAAAAGTATGAAAAGACCCGCTGCAAAAAGCAACGGGTCTTTGGAGCTGATGGTCAGAATCGAACTGACAACCTGCTCATTACGAGTGAGCCGCTCTGCCATTGAGCCACATCAGCATTTTTCGGGCAACACAGGGATTATATCAAATAAACCGGCACTCGTCAAGGGGTATGCGATGAAAAGTTTGAAAAAATTTGCATCAACCCTCTTGACACCGCCGCCAAAGCGTGATATAGTAATGGCAATGTAAAACGAAGCAGAGCGCTGCCCGCTCTCACCCGCGGCTTGTCCCTCCGGGTCAATACCGGCCGGTTTTCACCGGTGAAGTGTGTGCGCGGGCAAAGTGTTTGCCCGCGTTTTATAATTTTTAAGTGGAGGTGCTTTGCCATCGCAAGCAAGGAATTGGAGGTCAATGAACAGATCCGCGACGCCGAGATCCGCGTCATCGGGGAAGACGGTGCCCAGCTGGGCGTGATGTCCGCACGGGACGCACAGAAGCTCGCCGACGAACAGGAACTGGATCTGGTCAAGATCGCGCCGAACGCCGTGCCGCCGGTCTGCCGCATCATGGATTACGGCAAATATCGGTTCGAGCAGGCCAAGCGTGAAAAGGAAGCCCGCAAAAATCAGCACATCACCGAGATCAAAGAGGTGCGGCTGGGTCTGAACACCGACGTGGGGGATTTCAACACGAAGGTGCGTCACGCCATCCGCTTTCTGCAGGACGGCGACCGCGTGAAGGTGTCTATCCGCTTCCGCGGACGTGAACTGGGGCATCCCGAGATCGGGACGGAGGTCATGACCCGCTTTGCCGAGGCGTGCGCCGAGGCGGGCACGGTGGACAAACCCGCCAAGATGGAAGGACGCCATATGCTGATGTTCCTTGCTCCGGCTGCGGCAAAGTGACCGGAATACGACTTTTAAGGAGGACAAAACGATGCCGAAACTCAAATCGCACAGTGGTGCAAAAAAGCGCTTTAAGCTGAGCAAAAATGGCAAGGTCATTCGTGCCCATGCCTACAAGTCCCATATCCTGAACAAGAAGACTACCAAGCGCAAGAGAAATCTGCGTAAGACCGTGGTGGCGGATGTGACCAACACCGCGAAGGTCAAGCGCATGATTCCCTACAAATAATCGCAAGGTGAGAATGGAGGAATAAAGGATGGCTCGTATTAAAGGCGCAATGATGACGCGCAAGAGAAGAAAGAAAGTACTGAAGCTGGCGAAAGGCTACTACGGTGCCAAGTCCAAGCTGTTCAAGACCGCAAAAGAAGCGGTCATGAAATCCGGCCAGTATGCGTACATCGGCCGTCGGCAGAAGAAGCGTGATTTCCGCCGTCTGTGGATCACCCGTATCTCCGCCGCTGCCAAGCAGAACGGCATGAACTATTCCACGTTTATGAACGGCCTGAAGAAGGCGGGCATTACCCTCAACCGCAAGATGCTGGCTGAGCTGGCCGTGTCCGACGCCGCTGCGTTCACCGCTCTGACCGAAAAGGCAAAGGCTGCTCTGCAATAAAAAGTTATAGGTGCGCCCGTTGAACAGATTTCGACGGGCGCTCCTTTTCAAACTGCGCGGCAAAGGAGGCGGCGGGATGGTCGTGACCAGTAAAGATAACGAGATGGTGCGGCATCTGCGCCGTCTTTCGGCCGATGCAAAGGCCCGCCGCAAAGAGGGCGCCTTTGTGATCGAAGGCGCGCGCCTGTGCGGCGATGCCGCCCGTTCCGGCGTGGTCATCGAGACGGCGCTGCTCACCGAACGGGCACGGCAGCGCTGGCCGGAGCAGGCAGCGGCGGTAGAAGCCGCGGCTGCCCATGTGTTTGATATGTCCGAAGCGGTGGCCGCCTCTCTTTCGGAGACGGACACGGCACAGGGCGTCTGCTGCCTGTGCCGTATGCCCGGCGGGGAGCGCTCGCTGGACGACATGGCGGAAGACCTGCTTTTTTCCTTTAAAAATAAGAAATGGCTGGCGCTGGAGGATGTGCGTGACCCCGGCAACGTGGGCACCGTCATCCGTACCGCCGAGGCCATGGGGATCGGCGGGCTGATCCTGTCGGCCGGCTGCTGTGATGTGTTCAGCCCCAAGGTGCTGCGCGGCAGCATGGGCGGGGTGTTCCGCCTGCCGATCTACGAGACCGCTTCTATGCCCGACGCGCTGGCGCGTCTGCAGCGGGCAGGCCTGTGCGGCTATGCCTGTGTGCCGGATGCCGCAGGGGCGCTGTCGGTGGTGGAGGCACCGCTCGGTGCGGGGAGTGTCTGCGTGGTGGGTAACGAGGCCAACGGCCTCACCGATGCCGCCATCGCCGCCTGCCGCCATCGCCTCACCATTCCCATGGCGGGGCGGGCGGAATCGCTCAATGCGGCGGTGGCCGCCGCTATCGTGCTGTGGGAGCTGGCCCGCAGGGATCACTGAACCGAAAACGAGAGGGGAGAGCGCGGTGGACAGTCGGCTTCACTGGATATGGCTGCAGCAGGCGCTCGGCTACGGCAGTCCGCTGGCGGCACCCCTGCTGTCCCATTTTATCGACCCGGCGGCCGTGTATGCCGCCGATGAAAAAGCACTGCGGCAGTTCGACCTGCCGCGGGCGGTGCGGGCACGCCTGTGCGACAAGTCCTGCGATGAGGCGCGCGGCATTTTGTGGCGCACCCTCTCGGACGGCGACTGGTTGCTCACCCCGGCGGACGACGCCTATCCGGCGCTGCTGCGCGGGATCCCCTCCGCACCGCTGGTGCTCTACGGCCGCGGGATACTGCCGGACTTTTCGCGGCAGCCTACCGTCGCGGTGGTGGGCACCCGCTGCCTGACCAACTACGGCCGCCGCATGGCGCAGGAGATGGGGCGCGGTCTGGCGCGCGGCAGAGCCATCGTGGTCAGCGGCTGTGCCGAAGGCGGGGACGAAACGGTGCTCAATGCCGCCATGGAGGCGGACGGTGCCGTCGTCTCGGTGCTGCCCGCGGGTCTGGACGTGAATGCGCCCGCCTCAACGGCCGCCCTGCGCCGCCGTGTGCTGGAGCGGGACGGCGCCCTCATCACGGAGTATCCCTACGGCGAGCGGGTGACCCGCGGCACGTTCCATGTGCGCAACCGCCTCATCAGCGGCCTGTCGCTGGGTGTCTGCGTCATCGAAGCGCCCGCCCGCAGCGGTACCCTCATCACCGCCGCCCATGCGCGCGAGCAGGGACGCGACGTCTTCGCTCTGCCCGGCGATGTCACCTCGCCCGCCAGTGCGGGCACCAACGCACTGATCCAGAGCGGCGCCAAGCTGGTGCGCTCTGCCGCCGATATCCTGGAGGAATACACGCCGCTCTTCCCTCACATACTGCATCGGGAGGAGCCGGATGTCTCGGCACCGGAGAGACCGGCGGCATCTGCCGCACCCGCCCTGCCGCCGAGCGCCAGCGCCGATGCGAAGGCAGTCTATGCGGTGCTTTCCGAAGTGCCCCGCCCCGCGGACGAGATCGCCGCGCTGGCGGATGTGCCCATGGCGGTGGTCTTCGCCGCCCTGACCGAACTGGAACTTTTCGGCTGTGCCGTTTCGGCGGCCGGTCGTCAATATAGCCGTGCATAAAACGTAAACGGAGGTATCCTCGAATATGTCAACACTCGTCATCATGGAGTCACCCGCCAAGGCCAAAACGGTGCAGAAATATCTGGGCAGCGGCTATAAGGTCGTTGCCTCGGTCGGCCATGTGCGCGACCTGCCCAAGACCCTGCTCGGCGTGGATATCGAGCACGATTTCCGCCCGCGCTATGTGGATATTCCCGGCAAATCCACGCTGATCCGCCAACTCAAGACCATGGCACAGGAGAGCGACGGCGTGCTGCTGGCGACCGACCCCGACCGCGAGGGCGAGGCCATTTCGTGGCATCTCGCACAGATGCTGGGGATGGATATGTCCGCCTGCAACCGCGTTACCTTCAACGAGATCACCAAGACCGGCGTGTCGCAGGGGATGCAGCATCCCCGCGCGCTGGATATGGATATGGTCAACGCCCAGCAGGCGCGCCGCGTGCTCGACCGCATCGTGGGCTATCAGATCAGCCCGTTTCTGTGGCAGAAGATCCGTGCCGGCCTCTCCGCCGGGCGGGTGCAGTCGGCCACCGTCAATCTGGTGGTGGAGCGCGAGGAGGCGATCCGCGCCTTCGTGAGCGAGGAGTACTGGAGCGTCGATGCGATGCTTTCGGCCACCGCCCGCGGGCGTCAGTTCCCCGCGAAGCTTTACGGCACCGGCCGCGGCAAGACGAAGATCGAAAACCGCGCGCAGGTGGACGCGGTGCTGGCCGAACTGCAGGATAAGCCGTTCGTGGTGCAGACGGTCAAGCGCGGCACCCGCCGTCTCACGCCCACCCCGCCGTTCATCACCTCCACCATGCAGCAGGAGGCCAGCCGCAAGCTGGGCTTTGCCGCCCGCCGCACCATGAAAGCGGCACAGGAGCTCTATGAAGGCGTGGAGGTCGAGGGCCTCGGCGCCGTCGGTCTCATCACCTATATGCGTACCGACTCGCTGCGCATCTCGGATGATGCCCGCCGCGAGGGCAACGAGTATATCCGCAGCACCTACGGGGCACGGTATCTGCCCGAAAAGCCGCGTGTGTTCAAGACCAAGAGCACCGCGCAGGACGCGCACGAGGCCATCCGTCCCACCATGCCGTCCCTCACCCCCGACAAGGTGCGTTCCTCCCTTTCGGCCGATCAGTACAAACTCTACAAACTCATCTGGGAGCGGTTCATCGCCAGCCTGATGGCCAACTGCGAACAGGCCACCTGCCAGCTGGATATCGCCGCCGGGAAATATGTGTTCAAGGCCAGCGGCTACACCGTCACCTTCGACGGCTACACCGTGCTCTATGTGGAGGGCAAGGACGAGGAGGCGGAGGATAACGCCGCCCTGCCCGCACTGAATGAGGGGGATACCCTGACGGTGCGCAAGCTCGACGGCAATCAGCATTTCACCCAGCCGCCTGCCCGCTACACCGAGGCCTCGCTCATCAAGACGATGGAGGAGAACGGCATCGGCCGTCCCTCCACCTTCGCCACCACCGTGAGCACCGTGCTGGCGCGGGAATATGTCGAGCGGGAGGGCAAATCGCTCAAGCCCACACCGCTCGGAGAGGTGACCACCCAACTGATGCGCACGCAGTTCCCCGAGGTGGTGGATGTGGAGTTCACCGCACATATGGAACAGCAGCTCGACGAGGTGGAGAGCGGCAAAAACGAATGGACAGACACGCTGCACACCTTCTATGACGGCTTCTCCCGCACGCTTGCCGCCGCGCAGAAGACGCTGGACGGCGAAAAGATCCGCGTGCCCGAAGAGGAAAGCGACGTCGTCTGCGAAAAATGCGGGCGCAAAATGGTCATCAAGACCGGCCGATACGGCAAGTTCCTTGCCTGTCCCGGCTATCCCGACTGTAAAAACACCCGGCGTCTGGTGGAAGAGACCGGCGCCGTCTGCCCGGAGTGCGGCGGGGCCATCGTGGCCAAGCGCTCCGGCCGCGGCCGCAAATTCTACGGCTGCGCCAATTATCCGGACTGCCACTTCGTGGTGTGGAACGAGCCGTCCAATGAGCGTTGCCCCAAGTGCGGGCACACCCTGTTCCGCAAAAAGAGCAAGGCGGGCGATACCCTCTATTGCCTGACGAAGGACTGCGGCTATTCGGCCGGCGTGTCCGCCGAAAAGGAATGACACATCACCCGAAAGGAAGACCCCCATGTCGATAACTGTGATCGGTGCCGGTCTCGCCGGATGCGAGGCCGCGTGGGCGATCGCCAATGCCGGTATCCCCGTCACGCTGGCGGAGATGAAACCGCAGAAATTTTCTCCCGCCCACAAAAGTGAGCGGTTTGCCGAACTGGTCTGCTCCAATTCGCTCAAGGCCGCCCGGCTCGAAAGTGCCGCCGGTATGCTCAAAGAGGAGATGCGGCGGCTGGGCTCGCTGTGTATGCAGGTGGCGGCCGAATGTGCCGTGCCCGCCGGCGGCGCGCTGGCGGTGGATCGCGACGCCTTTTCCGCCGGTGTCACCGCCCTCATCACGGCGCACCCGCTCATCACGGTGGAGCACGGCGAGCGGGTCGATCTGCCCGCCGAGGGCATCACCGTCGTGGCCACCGGCCCTCTCACCTCCGATGCACTGGCCGAAGCATTGCGGCAGCGCTGCGGCAGCGGCCTGAGTTTCTACGATGCCGCCGCCCCCATCGTGTCGGTGGACAGTCTGGACGAGGCACATCTGTTCCGTGCCTCCCGCTACGGCCGGGAGGAGAGCGGGGTGGGGGATTACATCAACTGTCCGCTGAACAAAGAGGAGTACGAGGCGTTCCACGCGGCGCTCATCACCGCCGAGGGCGCTCCGCTGCACGAATTCGATAAAGACCCTACGGTCTATGAGGGGTGTATGCCCATCGAGGTGCTGGCCCGCCGCGGGGTGGACGCCATCCGCTTCGGCCCCATGAAGCCGGTCGGCCTGCGCGACCCGCGCACCGGCCACCGCCCATGGGCGGTGCTGCAGCTGCGGGCGGAAAACGCCGCCGGCAGCATGGTCAATCTGGTGGGTTTCCAGACCAATCTGAAGTTCGGGGAGCAGCGCCGTGTGTTCGGCATGATCCCCGCGCTGGCTCACGCCGAGTTCCTGCGCTATGGCGTGATGCACCGCAACACCTTCATCAATTCTCCCGCCCTGCTCACGGCGGGTTACCAGTTCCGCACCGAGCCGCGCCTTTTCTTCGCCGGTCAGCTCACCGGCGTGGAGGGGTATATGGAGTCGGCCTCGTCCGGCATCCTGGCGGGCATCAACGCCGCCCGCTTTGCCGCCGGACGTGTGCCCCTCATCCTGCCGGCCGACACCATGATGGGCGCGCTGGCGGGGTACATCAGCGCGCCGGGCAACGATGGCCGTTTTCAGCCCATGGGGGCGAATTTCGGCGTGCTGCCCCCGCTTGCCGAGCATATCCGCGATAAAAAGGAGCGCTATGCGGCGCTCTCCGCCCGCGGACTGGCGCACCTGGATCGGGTGCTGGCGGAAGATCCCATTTGAAACGGAGGAAAAACCGATGACGGTCATTCTGGATGCGTTCGGCGGCGATAACGCCCCGCTGGAGGTGCTGCGCGGTGCCGCCATGGCGGTGGCCGACGGCGTTGGTATCGTACTCACCGGCGATGAGGAGATCATCCGCCGGGTGGCGGCGGAAAACGATATTTCGCTCGCGGGCATGGAGATCGTCCATGCCCCCGATGTGATCCCGGTGGAGGAGGAGCCCCGCACCATTTTGAAAGCGCATAAGGACTGCTCCATGGCGGTGGGTCTGCGCCTGCTGGCCGACGGCCGCGGCGATGCGTTCGTCAGCGCGGGCAGCACCGGTGCGCTGGTCATGGGCGCCACCTTCTTTGTCAAGCGGATCAAGGGGGTGCCCCGTGCGGCGATCGCCGCCCTCATCCCCACCGCGTCGGGCAAGCCCAGTATGCTGCTGGATGCGGGCGCCAACGCGGAGTGCCGCCCCGAGATGCTCTGCCAGTTCGCCCAGATGGGCAGCACCTATATGACCCGTGTCATGGGGAACGGCACACCGGCCACGGTGGGGCTCGTGAACATAGGCACCGAGGATCACAAGGGCGGTGACCTGCAGCAGCAGGCGTTCACCCTCATCAAAGAGAGCGGCGTGAATTTCGTGGGCAATGTCGAGGCACGCGAGGTGCCGTTCGGCGCGGCGGACGTGCTGGTGGCCGACGGCTTCACCGGCAACGTGCTGCTCAAAGCGATGGAGGGCACCGCCTCCATGCTGCTCAAGGAGGTCAAGGGGCTGTTCATGACCAACCTCGCCACCAAGATTGGCGGCCTGCTGGTAAAGCCCTACATCGGCAGTCTCAAAAAACGCATGGATACGCGGGAATACGGCGGGGCACCGGTGCTCGGTGTCTGCCGCCCCGTCATCAAGGCACACGGCAATTCCGATGCGCTCGCCATCCGCAGTGCGGTGCGTGTCGCGGCCGATTTTGCCGCCGCCGGTGTGATCGGGACGATCGCCGGGTCGGTCAAGGGGGGTGACGCAGATGCCGAATGACGACATGACGCGTGACCTGTCGCCGCTGATGGAGGCGATCGGCTACCGTTTTCATGACGAATCGCTTCTGCGCCGGGCGCTGATCCACTCCTCCTTTGCCAACGAGGGGCAGCGGGGGCTGGAAAGCAACGAACGGCTCGAATTTCTGGGCGATTCGGTGTTGGGGCTCACCGCCGCGAACTATCTGTTTTGCAGGGAAAAGGGGCCGGAGGGCGAGCTGACCAAGCTGCGCGCGGCCATCGTATGCGAAAAGGCGCTGTATTCCTATGCCCGGCGGTTTTCGTTGGGCGACTGGCTGCTGCTCGGCCGCGGTGAACGGCAGACCGGCGGTGCCGAGCGTCCCTCCATCGTGGCGGACGCGTTCGAGGCAGTCACCGCGGCGATCTACCTCGACGGCGGCATGGAGCCGGCGCGGGAATTCCTGCTCCCCTTTCTGGAAAAGGAGGCGGGCAATCAGCGCCGCGCCCAGTTCAAGGATTACAAGACCCAATTGCAGGAGATCGTGCAGCAGAATCCCGGCGAGGTCGTCACCTATGTCCTCACCGGCGAGAGCGGGCCGGATCACAATAAGCAGTTCACCATGGAGGTGCATCTCAACTCCAACGTGATCGGCACCGGTGTGGCCCGCAGCAAAAAAGAGGCCGAGCAGAAGGCCGCCCGCGAAGCACTCAAACTGATGGGTTACGGGGAGTGACCCGCCCGGAAAATCAACGAAAAGGACGCAGAACATAATGGTACTAAAAGCATTGGAGATACACGGGTTCAAATCCTTTCCCGACCGCACGCTGCTCACCTTCGGCCACGGTATCACCGCGGTGGTGGGGCCCAATGGCAGCGGCAAATCCAACATCAGCGACGCTATCCGCTGGGTGTTGGGCGAGCAGTCGAACAAGACGCTGCGCGGCAGTAAGATGGAGGACGTCATCTTCAGCGGCACCGAGGAGCGCCGCGCCGTGGGTTTTGCCGAGGTGTCGCTCATCATCGACAACACCTCCCGTCTGCTCGATTTCGACAGCGACGATGTGAAAGTCACCCGCCGGTATTACCGCTCGGGCGACAGTGAATATATGCTCAATAACGCCACCGTGCGCCTCAAAGACATCCAATTGCTCTTCATGGACACCGGCCTCGGCCGGGACGGCTATTCCATCGTGGGGCAGGGGCGCATCGGGGACATCGTGGCCTCCAAATCCGAGGAGCGCCGCGAGATTTTCGAGGAGGCGGCCGGCATTGCCAAATACCGTTACCGCAAGACCGAGGCCGAGCGCCGTCTGACCGCCACCGAGGATAACCTGCTGCGTCTGCGCGATATCCTCAAGGAGTTGGAGGAGCGCGTGGGGCCGTTGGCGGAGCAGTCGGAAAAGGCGAAAAAGTTCCTGGAACTTTCCGGCGAAAAGAAGGGGCTGGAGATCGGTCTGTGGCTCTATCAGATCGACCGCTCGCGCGATGTGCTGCGCACCCTCACCTCCAAACTGGAACTGGCGCGCACGCAGTATGACGGCGCCGGCGCGGAGATCGGCCGTCTGGAAGCACAGATGGAGGAGGCCGCACAGCGCGCCCAGCAGCTGATGGGCGAAATGGATGAGATCCGCCGTGCCGCCGCCGCATTGGAGGAAGAAGCGGTGCGCTGCGAGGGCGAGAGCGCCGTCTTGAACAACGATATTTTCCACCGCGGCGAAACCATCGAACGCCTCACGGCGGAGATCGGGCAGTCGCAGGCGGGCAATGCCGCCATCGGGGATGAGGTCGCCCGTCACGAGGCCGTCATTGCCGAAAACCGCGAAAAGATCGAGCGCGCGCAGCAGAAGAGCGTGGCGCTTTCCGAGGAGATGGAGGCACTTTCCCGCAGCAGTGAGGAGGTCTCCGGGCAGATCGAGAGTTTGTCGGCCGATGCCGCGCGTCTGGCGCTCGAACTGGCCGATACCCGTGTCACCCGCGGGACGAACGAGTCCTCTCTGGCCGAGATCGACGCCCGGCTGGCTGCCCTTTCGGCCGCCGCTTCGACGGGCGCCGAGGCGCTGGCCGCCACCGAGCGGGAACTGGCCGCCTGCCGGAAGGACAGCGAGGCGATCGAGGAACAGCTCACCTCCCTGCACAATACGCAGCAGGGGTATGCGCTGCGGCTCAAGTCGCGTGAGGAAAAATCGCAGAAGCTCAAGGAAGAGGCCGACCGTCTCGGTCTGGACGCGGAGGCGGCCGTTCATCGGGTGCATCTGCTCACCGAGATGGAGCGCAATCTGGAGGGCTTTTCCGACAGCGTGAAAACGGTGGTCAAGCAGGCGGAGCGCGGAATGCTGCGCGGCATTCACGGGCCTGTCTCCCGCCTCATCCGCGCCGAAAGCGAGTACGCCCTCGCGGTGGAGACCGCGCTGGGCGCCGCCACCCAGAACGTCATCTGCGACGGGGAAGAGGACGCCAAGCGCGCCATCCGTTATCTGAAAGATAACCGGGCGGGGCGTGTCACCTTCCTGCCCATCGCCTCCATGCGCGGCAGTCTGCTCACCGAAAAGGGGCTGTCGGACGAGGAGGGCTTCATCGGCATCGCGAGCGATCTGGTCACCTGCGACAAGCAGTATGAGGAGATCGCCCGCAGCCTGCTCGGCCGCATCGCCGTGGCCGAGGATCTCGACCGTGCGGTCGAGATCGCCCGCAAATATAAATATCGTTTCCGCATCGTCACGCTGGACGGCCAGGTGGTGAACGCGGGCGGCTCCATGACCGGCGGCTCGTCGGTGCGGGGCGCCGGCCTGCTCTCCCGCCGCGCCGAGATCGAAGCGCTGACGGCGAAAGCCGACAAACTGAAGGCCGATGCCGCCGCTGCCGCCGAAAAGGCGCAGACCGCGGCACAGGAGACCGCCGCGGTCGCGGCGCAGGTGAGCGGTGTCAATGCCGAGATCGCCACCGCCAACGAGGACAAGATCCGTCTGGAGGGCGAACTGCCCCGTCTGACCGAACTGGCCGAGGCCGGCCGCCGTGCCAAAGAGGACGCTGCCGCCGAGGCCGAAACGCTGACCCGCCGTGCCGAAGAGTGCCGTGCGGCCATCGCCGCCGCCGGTACGGCCGCTGCCGATATCGCCGTGCGGCAGGCCGCGGCAGAGGAGCAGTTGGCCGCTGTCAGCGGCGGACGCCGCGAACTTGCCGAAAAGCGGGAGGAATTGTCCGAGCGCATCAGCGAGAACAAACTGGCCGTGCTGGAGTATCAGAAAGAGATCGAGGCGCGGGAGAGCGCCATCAGCGATCTGCACGCCCGCGAAAAGGACGCCGAGGGCTACCGTGCCGCGCTGGCGGCGCAGATCACCGATATCGAGCGGC
>JAZRVU010000032.1:0-12249 GCA_045599305.1 Acutalibacteraceae bacterium
GTGAGGGCACCGGCGTGGCGGCCACCGTGCTGGCCGAACACGGTGTGACTGCCGTGGAGTATGCACAAAGGATCGTGGAGGCGGAATCCGACGGCCAGCACAGCCGCCTGACCCCGCAGGATTTCACACCGCGTGTGAAGACCTCCATGGAACTGGCGGTGGCAGAGGCCGGTGCCATGCAGCAGGGATATGTGGGCACCGAACACATTCTGCTGGCCGTTCTGCAGGATGAGAGCAGTGTGGCAGTTCGTCTGCTCGAGGCACTCGGTGCCCAGCCGGATGAACTGACCGAGGCGATCGCCGAGGCCATCGGCATGGCACCGCCGCAGACGGTGGCAGAGTCCGGCCGCGGCGGCGGGCGCAGTGCTTCTGCCAAGGGCGGCAAGACCCCGACGCTCGATCAGTTCGGGCGGGATCTGACCGCTATGGCCAAAGAGGGGAAGATCGACCCCGTCATCGGGCGCACAAAAGAGATCGAGCGGGTGACGCAGATCTTGTCCCGCCGCACGAAAAACAACCCCTGCCTGATCGGCGAGCCCGGCGTGGGCAAAACCGCCATTGCCGAAGGGCTGGCGCAGAAGATCGCCGCCGATGAGGTGCCGGATCTGCTGCGCGGCAAACGGCTCATCACGCTGGATCTGACCGGTATGGTGGCCGGTACCAAATACCGCGGCGATTTTGAGGAGCGTATCCGCAATGCGATCGACGAAGTGAAAAACGACGGCAACATCATCCTGTTCATCGACGAGATCCACACCCTGATCGGCGCGGGTGCGGCAGAGGGGGCGGTGGATGCCGCCAATATCCTTAAGCCGTCGCTGGCGCGCGGGGAGATGCAGGTCATCGGCGCGACCACACTGGACGAATACCGCAAGCACATTGAAAAGGATGCCGCGCTGGAGCGCCGTTTCCAGCCGGTGACGGTAGGGGAGCCTACTCCGGAGGAGGCGGTGCAGATATTGCACGGCCTGCGCGACAAGTACGAAGCGCACCACAAGGTGAAGATCACCGACGGGGCGCTGGATGCCGCCGTGAAACTGTCGGTGCGGTATATTTCCGACCGTTACCTGCCCGATAAGGCGATCGACCTGGTGGATGAGGCCGCTTCTCGCGTGCGGCTCAATACGTTTACCACACCGCCCGATTTGAAGCAGCTGGAGGAAGAGCAGAAGCGACTGGCGCAGGAGAAGAAAGCGGCCGTGAACGAGCAGGACTTCGAGCATGCCGCCCGCCTGCGGGATGAGGAAAAGCAGGTCGCCCAGCAGTTGGAAGAGCAGAAAAACGCCTGGCGCGAAAAGAACGCCGGACTGACCGGAGAGGTGACTGCCCGCGAGATCGCGGAGATCGTCTCCGGCTGGACGGGCGTGCCGGTGGTGCAGCTGACCGAAGAGGAAAGCCAGCGGCTTTTGAACATGGAAAATGTGCTGCATCAGCGTATCGTGGGGCAGGATGAGGCCGTCTCGGCCGTGGCGCGCGCCATCCGGCGCGGGCGTGTCGGCCTGAAAGACCCCAAGCGCCCCATCGGCTCCTTCATCTTCCTCGGCCCCACGGGCGTGGGAAAAACAGAACTGTGCAAAGCGCTGGCCGAGGCCATGTTCGGGGACGAAAATGCCATGATCCGGCTGGATATGTCGGAATATATGGAAAAGCACACCGTTTCCCGGCTTGTAGGCTCGCCTCCCGGTTATGTCGGCTATGACGAGGGCGGTCAGCTCACCGAAAAGATCCGCCGCAAGCCCTATTCCGTGGTGCTGTTCGACGAGATCGAAAAGGCACATCCCGATGTGTTCAACATGCTGCTGCAGATTTTGGACGACGGTATCCTGACCGATGCGCAGGGGCGGCGTGTGGATTTTAAAAACACCGTCATCATCATGACCTCCAATGTGGGCGCCCGGCTGATCACCGATAAGCAGAGCTTCGGCTTCGGCCTTTCGGCACAGGAGGCGCCCGATGGGGCGCAAAAGCGCATCCGCGAAAATGTGATGGGAGAACTCAAACGGGTGTTCCGCCCCGAATTTTTGAACCGTGTGGACGATACGATCGTGTTCCGTCAGCTCACCGAGTCGGATATTCAGGAGATCGCCCGCCGTATGCTCAAAAATCTGGATAACCGCCTGGCCGGCATGGAGATGTCGCTCACCGTGAGCGATGCCGCGGTGGAAAAGGTGGCCAAGGCCGGATTTGATCCGGTGTATGGTGCCAGACCTTTACGGCGTTCCATTCAGTCGCAGATGGAGGATCCGCTGGCAGAGCGCCTGCTGGAAGGAAAATTCAGCGCCGGCGATACAGTCCTCATAGATGTAAAGGAAGACTGCTTCACATTTGAAAAGAAAGCATAAAAAGAGATCTCCGCACGAAACGTGCGGAGATCTCTTGCGTTTACAGGCGTTTATTGACGCACTTTTCGTAGTTGCGGCGAAAATCCTCTGCGGTGAGCACGCGGTCTCTTGCTTTGAGAGCGGTATCCAGACTGACCTCATACAGGAAAGGCCCGGCGTAACCGACATTTTCCAAATCGGTGACCAGTTCTGTCCAGTCGATCTTCCCTTCACCCGGCAGCCAGTGCCTCTCGTCGATAAAATCGTAGTCGGAAACGTGCAGTGTGACGATCTGACTGCCGACATTCTGAATGAAATCGCGGTTTTTTTCAAAAAGCAGATGGTTGGTGTCGAAGCAGACTTTCAGGCGTTCATCGGCGGTGAGCAGCTCCCGGATGTCGGCGGAATCCCGTCCGATGCAGGTGCGCGGCAGATCCTCTACCGCAACAGTGACTCCCGCGGCGGCGCCGACTTCGGCCAACTGCGCCAGCGATTCTTTGGCAGCGGCGATCATATCGCGGCGCTGTTCTTCTGCATTGGGCTCGCCGCTCGGGTGGATGACGGCGATGCCGATGCCCATGTCGCCCGCCGTGCGCAGCAGTTCGGACTGCATTTTGACGGTGGCGGCGCGCAACGCCGGATCAAGGCTCGCAATATTGTTCTGCTCAAACGGAGCAAACGGCAGGTGGAACGACCAGAGCCGCACACCGCATTCACGGGCATTTTGCGTCATGGCGTGCCAGTCGGCGTCGGCATATTGCTGCCACGGCAGCGAAATTTCCGCACAGTCGACTCCGGTTGCCGCGTAGTCTTCAAATGTTTGGCGGGTGGCCATGCGATGGGAGGCGGTGGACATACCGAATGGCCATTGGGTCGCTTTCATATTCATATCACCTCTGCGCCAGTTTAGCACACTTTACGCTGCCCGTCAAGGCCGTTCGGGGTTGACAACGCTTTATCATGGTGTATAATTGAATCGTTCATTCCGAAAGGTAAGGCGGTGTCATTTTTGAAAAAGATCTGTATTTCCAAAGGGTGGAAACTTTATGCGCCCGGCATCGACGGCGGGCAGACGGTCGATCTGCCCAACGATTACGCCATTTCGCAGCCGCGCACGGCGGATGCACCGGGCGGCAGCAGCAACGGATATTATCAAGGCGGCGTCGGCCGATATGTGCGCTATTTCAAGCCGGAGACCGAAACCCACCGGATCTTGGATATCGACGGTGCCTATATGCTGGCCGAGGTGAGCCTGAACGGCCATGTGCTGGCTATGCATCCGCATGGCTACACGCCGTTTTTGGTCGATCTGACCGAGCATCAGTGGGTCGGCTGCACGAACAAACTGGAGATCCGCACCGCGGCCGTCCAGCCATCCACCCGGTGGTATTCCGGCGCTGGACTTTATCGGGACGTGTTCCTTTGGGAGGGCGGACGTGTGCGTGTGGAGCCGCGTGACGTATTCGTCTCCACCGTGCGTCTGGCCGACGGGGACGCCATGGTCAAAATCTCTTATCGGATCACCGCGGATATCACCGGTACCGTGACGCTTCGCAGCATCATCCCGGGGAAACTGGATGACAGCCGCAGCGTGTGCGTGCGGGCCGGGGAAAAGACAGCGGTGGAGTTCACCTTCTGCATGAAAGATGCGCGCCTGTGGTCGACGGAGGATCCGTTCCTCTATTCGCTGCACACCGAGATCACGGCCGACGGTGACCTGCTCGACGAGGCGGACACGGAGTTCGGTGTCCGCACCATCTCGTTCGATGCGAAAAACGGCTTCTGCCTCAACGGCAAAAGCATGAAGCTGCGCGGCGGCTGCATCCATCACGACCATGGTGTGCTGGGTGCGGCGGCTTTTCCCGCTGCCGAAGAACGCAAGGTCGCACGGCTGAAGGCGGTGGGCTTCAACGCGCTGCGCATCTCACACAATCCGCCGTCACTGGCTCTTTTGCAGGTGTGTGACCGGATGGGTATCCTGGTGATGGACGAGGCCTTTGATATGTGGGGCGTGCAGAAAACAAACTATGATTATCACCTGTGGTTTCGCGACTGGTGCCTGCGGGACATCGCCTATATGGTGCTGCGCGACCGCAATCACCCCTGCGTGATCAGTTACTCCATCGGCAACGAGATCGCCGAGGCGGGCGGTTTTTCCGACGGCTATGCGATCTCCCGTATGCTGGCGGACGAGGTGCGCCGCTACGATACCACCCGACCGGTCACATCGGCACAGTACGGCTTCTTCCTGCGCTATGAGGATGACGACCCCGAGGAGTACCGTGCGCGGCTGATCGAGCCCTATGCGGATGACGCGCGCGGCTGCGACCCTGCCTGCAGCTGGGCCGACCGTGTGGAGCAGTATGACGCGCCGCTGGATATCGTGGGTTACAACTATCTCTATCACCGCTACGAGGCGGATCACGAGCGCTATCCCGACCGCGTGATCTGGGGCTCGGAAACGCAGGCGCTGTTTTTCTATCGTTCGTGGCAGGGTGTGATGAATAACGCTCATGTCATCGGCGATTTCACCTGGACGGCTTATGACAACATGGGTGAGGTCGGCGGCGGCCGCGGCGTGTGGTCGTCCGAGGGCAAGGTCGAAGGGTTGAGTCTGGCCGATTATCCGTGGCGTACCTGCTGGCAGGGAGATTTGGATCTGTGCGGCTATCGCCGCCCGCAGTCCTATTTCCGTGAGGCGATCTGGTGTGAAGATGCCCAGCCGCACATTTTCACCACTCATCCGTGTCACAACGGCGAGACCTATACCGGCACCGGCTGGCATTGGCACGATGTGCATGAGACATGGAATTTCGGTGACGAATGGCTCGGCGTGCCGGTGAAAGCAGAGGTGTATACCTGTGCTGACTGTGTGCGCTGGTATCTCAACGGCCGCCTGTTGGGCGAAAGCGTGCCGACCGAAGCCATTGCGACCTTTGATATTCTGTATGAGAGAGGCACCGTGTCGATCGAAACGGTGAAGGATGGCCATGTCTGCAGCCGTGTGTCGCTGCGCACCGTAGGGGAGGCGGCATCGGTGCAGGTGGTGCCGGAGCGTACACACATCGTGGCCGACCGCCGCGATCTGGCCTATTTCGATATCACGGTCATTGACAAAAACGGAGACCGGGTGCTGTGCGGCGACGCGCTGCACTGTACCGTGACGGGCGGTGAACTGTTGGGCATTTTCAGCGGCGATCCCGCCAATGAGGATCAGTACACCTCCGATACCTGCCACGCTTTCGAGGGACGTGCGCTGGCTGTGGTGCGCACGGCTGAGCCGGGCATCGTCACGGTGTGCGTAAAGGCAGACGGCCTTGTAGCCGGTGAGGCTGCTGTGACGGCGGAATAAAACAGCGAATATTCAAAAAGGATGCCCCACTTCACGGCGGGGCATCCTTTTTTGTTTTGTCGGTCATAAAAGCGGCCACGCCCCCATAGGATTGTACCAACACACTATGGGAAAGCGGAGGAAGAGCATATGAATACTACCGGCATTTATCAGGATATCGCCACACGCACGGGCGGCAGCGTGTATATCGGCTGCGTGGGGCCGGTGCGCACCGGCAAATCCACCTTTATCAAGCGGTTCATGGATGCACTGGTCATTCCCCATATCCGGGATGATTTCAAGCGTGAGCGGGCGACCGATGAACTGCCGCAGTCGGCGGCCGGGCGCACCATCATGACCACCGAGCCGAAATTCATTCCCGAGGAGGCGGTCACCGTCACGGTGGAGGGCAACGCCGCTCTCAATGTGCGTATGATCGACTGTGTGGGCTATGTGGTGCCGTCTGCCAAGGGATACATCGAGGATAATGCGCCGCGTATGGTCAAGACGCCGTGGTATGAGGAGGAGATCCCGTTCAACATGGCGGCGGAGATCGGCACACAGAAGGTGATCTCCGAGCATTCCACCATCGGGCTCGTCATCACCACCGACGGCAGCATCACCGATATTCCGCGTGAGGAATACGCCGAGGCGGAGGAACGGGTGGTACGGGAATTGCAGGAGATCAAAAAGCCGTTTGCCGTCCTGCTCAATTCCACTCATCCGGCCGATGCCGCCACGGCGACGCTTTGTGCATCGCTTTCGGAAAAATACGGTGTGCCGGTCTGCCCGGTGGACTGCATGAATATGACGGAGGAGGAGATCCGCCGTATTTTAGAGACGATCCTGTTCGAATTTCCCATCCGCGAGATCGACGTGGAACTGCCGCGCTGGCTGACGGGTTTGCCCGCCGCGCACCCCGTGCGCAAGGCGTTGTTTGACCGGGCACGGGAAGCGGCCGCGTCGCTCACCCGCCTGCGGGATGTGAGCCGTCTGGCCGAGGCAATGGCCGAAAGCGAGTATGTGGATGCGGCACGCATGGCACAAATGCGGTTGGGCGACGGCAGCGCCGATATCGCCGTTTCGGTGAAGCCGGAGTTGTTCTACCGCGTATTGAGCGAGGTGACCGGCCTGCCGGTCTCGGACGATGCGAGCCTGATGTCCACCATGCGGGAACTGGCGGATATGAAGCAAAAATTCGATAAGTTCAAAAATGCGCTGGAGTCGGTGGAGGCGACCGGCTACGGGATCGTGATGCCGGAACTTTCGGAACTGCATCTGGAGGAGCCGGAGATCATTCGCCAGAGCGGCCGTTATGGTGTGCGCCTGCAGGCTTCCGCGCCGTCCATCCACCTGATGAAAGCGGATATCCGCACCGAAGTCTCACCGATCGTCGGTTCCGAAAAGCAGTCGGAGGAACTGGTGGGGTATCTGCTGCGCGAGTTTGAGGAGGATCCCTCCCGCATCTGGGATTCCAACATTTTCGGTACGTCTCTTTACGGCCTTGTCAACGAAGGTCTGCACAATAAACTGAACCGTATGCCCGAAGATGCCCGGCAGAAATTGAAGGAGACGGTGGAACGGATCATCAATGAGGGCTGCAGCGGCCTGATCTGCATTATCGTGTGAGGCGGACATGAAGGAAAAGCAAAAGAAAAAACGCACCTTCGACGGCTTTGGCCTGCTGGCGGTGCAGAGCGTGTCCTGCGCGGTGGTGGTGCTGGCAGTGCTGGTGCTGCGCCTGATCGGCGGGAACATATTTGCCGGATTGGGAACGTATTTTGAGGAATCCATGCGGGAGAATACACTGGCCGCGGCGATCCATGCGCTGTGGGACGATGAGGATATCTATACCGTGACCACGACCACCGTCATCACCACGGCGACCGCCACCACCCCGCCCACCGCGGCAACGACCACCGCAGCGACAACCAAAGCCGCCGCGGCTGCGACCGCAACACCTACCGCGGCTGCCGCGGCGGCATCTACGGCCATGCCCGTGGCGGGAGCGACCGTTTCCTCGGGTTACGGCACACGGGAGGATCCGCTCGGCGGCGGGGAGGAGTTCCACACGGGGATCGACTTTGCCGCAGATGAGGGGACAGTGGTCGCCGCCGTGTGGGGCGGCCGGGTGGTCACAGCCGATAGCGTGGGGGAGACATCGCTCGGAAAATATGTGGTGATCCGACACGATAACGGGCTGGAAACGGTGTATGCCCATTGCAGCGAGTTAAAAACGACAGAGGGCGCACAGGTGGCAACAGGGGAGACGGTGGCGCTGGTCGGAAGCAGCGGCGCCGCGACCGGCCCGCATCTCCATTTTGAAGTGCGCCGGGACGGCGAGGCCTGTGATCCGGCGCTGTTCCTGCCGGAATTCGGTGTTTGAGTTTTGCGCGGCCGGTGTGCGCTGGCGGGTGGGCGTGCCGTTTTTCGTGCTGATCGCCGCCCTGCTCACGCTGGATGCGAGCGGGACGGCGGTGCTCTGCCTGCTGGCATCGTTTTTGCACGAGGGCGGCCATGTGATGGCTATGCTGCTGTGCGGCCACTCTCCCCGCGAGGTGACAGTCGGCGCCTGCGGTATCCGCCTGGTGCCGGACGGCCGCCCGCTCGGTTATCGGGCGCAGGTGTGGGTGTTGGCGGCGGGGCCGCTGACCAATCTGGCGGCGGCCGGGTTGCTGATCGCCTGCCGGTGCCGGCCGGTCGCGGCCGCCGCGCACATATGGCTCGGCGTTTTCAATCTGTTGCCCATCGAGGCACTGGACGGCGGGCAGCTCCTGCGCTGCCTGCTGTTGCTGTGTACGGATGCGGTCACCGCCGTCCGCGTGGTGCGGGGCGTATCCGCGGCGGTGCTGCTGCCGCTTGCGGCGCTGGGATTTTTCTGGCTTATGCGTTTTCAAAACATGACGCTGCTGTTTGTGAGCGTATATCTGATCGTGCGATTGTTTGCCGACGAGCGAATTTGACTTGCAATTTCCGTCGAAATGCCGTATACTGAAAAACGGTATCTTTAATCGACGGAAAGGGACGTTTTATGGCATACGATTTGGATGATCTGCTGCTTTCGGTGCAGAAGCCGGGCCGGTATTCCGGCGGCGAACTGAACAGCGTGGTAAAGGACGCGGCGGACGTGGCTGTCCGGTTTGCGTTTTGTTTTCCGGATCTTTATGAGGTGGGCATGTCGCACCTGGGCATGAAGATCCTTTACAGCCAATTCAACGATCAGCCCGATATCTGGTGCGAGCGTGTGTTTGCACCGGATACGGATATGGAAGAACTGATGCACGCACATGGTCTGCGGCTGTTCGGGCTCGAGAGTCGTGACCCGCTGGATGTGTTCGACTTTGTCGGCTTCACGCTGCAGTATGAGATGAGTTACCCTTCGGTACTGCATATGCTCGATCTGGCCGGCCTGCCGCTGCGCGCCGCCGACCGTGACGAGCGGTATCCGCTGGTGGTGGCGGGCGGCCCCTGCGCCTGTAATCCCGAGCCGCTGGCCGATTTCTTCGACCTGTTTTTCCTCGGCGAGGGGGAAGAGGTAGACTTAGAGGTCATCCGCCTGTATGAGCAGATGAAGAAAGACGGTACCTATACCAAAAAGGCGTTTCTGCGCGCCGCCGCCGATATCGAGGGAGTGTATGTGCCCTCGCTCTACGACGTCACGTATCACGAGGACGGCACCATTGCGGCGATCACGCCGCTGGATGGTGTGGCCCCGCGCGTGAAAAAGCGCATCATGCCGGATATGGATGCCTCCTATTACCCGGACAAGTTCGTCGTGCCGTATGTGGACATCGTGCACGACCGCGCGGTGAGCGAGATCTTCCGCGGCTGCATCCGCGGCTGCCGTTTTTGTCAGGCGGGGTTCATCTATCGCCCCGTGCGTGAAAAATCGCCCGAGACGGTCGACCGGCAGAGCCACGCGCTGTGCGAATCGACCGGTTATGAGGAATTTTCGCTCTCCTCGCTTTCCACCAGCGATTATACCAAACTGGAGGAACTGCTGCCCAAACTGCTCGAGTGGAGCGAAAAAGAACACACCAACATCAGCCTGCCCTCGCTGCGCATCGACGGCTTTTCCGAGGAACTGGCCAATCGTCTGAACGTGCTGCGCCGCGGCGGACTGACCTTTGCACCGGAGGCGGGCACGCAGCGTCTGCGCGACGTCATCAACAAAAATGTCACCGAGGAACAGGTGCTGGAAACGACCGGCAAGGCCTTTGCCGGCGGCTGGACATCGGTGAAGCTGTATTTTATGAGCGGTCTGCCCTTCGAGACCGATGAGGATGTCGTGGGCATTGCCGGGCTGGCACAAAAAGTGGTCGACCGTTATTTTGCCACCCCCAACCGCGCGCACGGCAAAAACGGGCTGAACGTCTCTGTCAGCGTTTCCTGCTTTGTGCCCAAGCCCCATACGCCGTTTCAGTGGGCACCGCAGGACACCATGGAAGAACTCGAGCGCAAGCAGCGCCTTCTGGTGGAAAGCGTGCACAGCAAGAAGATCTCGCTGAGCTGGCACGATGCCGCCACCAGTTTCCTCGAAGGGGTGCTGGCGCGCGGTGATCGCCGTCTCGGAGCTGCGCTGGAGGAGGGCTTCCGCCGCGGCTTCAATCTGGATTCCTGGTCGGAGCATTTCAGTTTGGATAACTGGTTGTCCGTCTTTGCAGACTGCGGCATCGCCCCCGCGTTTTACGCCAACCGCGCCCGCTCCTACGACGAGGTGCTCCCGTGGGATCATCTGGACTACGGCGTGACAAAGGAATTCTTCATTCGTGAAAATGAACAGGCCAGGCAGGCGGCTACCACGCCGAACTGCCGCGAAAAGTGTGCGGGATGCGGTGCCTCCTGCTGGAAACGGGGTGTGTGTGTTGAACAACGATAACGGGTTGGTCGCCACGCCGTCCGGCGCGACGTTTCGTATCATCCGCGTGCGCTTTGCCAAAACCGACCGCGCGCGCTTTATCTCCCATCTGGACTTGAACCGCACCATGACCCGTGCGCTGCGCCGGGCAGGACTGCCCATCTGGTACACGGAGGGCTTCAACAAGCATCCCTATGTCACCTTTGCCGCACCGCTTTCTCTTGGATTCGAGGGAGAGGATGAGTGCATGGACGTCCGTCTGATCGAGGATGTGCCCATGGAGGAGGTCGTGTCACGGCTGGATGCCGTGATGCCGGAGGGACTGCACATCACGGGTGCCGCACCGGCCGTGCGCAAGCCGGGAGAACTGGCGGCGGCACGGTACCGGGTGACTGTTGATTGCCCGCAGGAGACGGTGGCCGCTTTTCTGGCGCAGCCGCAGATCACCGCCGAAAAACGCAACAAGAAAAAAGAATGGAAGACGGTGGACCTGCGTCCCGTACTGCAGGAGGTAGTGCTGCAGGCGGAGGGGGATAAGACGGCGCTGCTGCTGACTCTGCCCGTGAGCAGCAACGAGACAGTCAATCCCACGCTGATCGCTCAGGCGCTCGGTGCTTTTGCGGGACGTGAGATCGGCTGCCGGGTGCTGCGCCTGTCGCTGCTGGATGCCGCCGGTCAACGCTTTTGCTGAAAACGAATATAATAAAGAAACGCCCCGCGGTGGGGCGTTTCTTTATGCATTTTCTTCGCGCAGTCTCCGGACAGTCTTGCGATAGACGAAGCAGTAACAGATAATGTGTACGGCGGCGGTGAACACCCACGAAATGGTGTAGGAGATATACAGAGACGTGAGCGTATGGCTGACAAAGCGGAAAATGGTGTAGATCCACGCGATACGCACACCGCATACACCGGCGATGGAGACGATCATGGGCATCCACGGAGAACCCATGCCGCGCAGTGAGCCGACCGCGACCTCCATGATACCGCAGGTGAAATACGTGGTGGCGATGATGGTGAGACGCGTCATGCCGTAGTGCAGGATCTCTTCGGCGGAAATGGTTGTCTCGGTAGTGGTGGCGGCGGTGTAGAGCGAGAGCAGCGGCCGTCCTGCCAGGTAGAATCCCCATCCCAGTATGGCACCGATAGCGGCCACCAACCACAGGCAGGTGACAAAGACCTTGCTGATACGCTCCGGCTTGTGGGCGCCGAGATTCTGTGAGGTGAAAGCCAGGCAGGTGTGATGCAGGGAGTTCATGGCCACATAGATGAAGCCCTCCAGATTGCCTGCGGCGGCGTTGCCGGAGATTGCCGCCGAGCCGAAGGAATTCACCGAGGACTGGATGATGACATTAGAGATGGAGAAGATGGAGCCCTGGATACCGGCGGGGATGCCGTGGCGCAGCATTTCTTTCAGCTTATCTTTGTAAATGCGCGTCTTTTTGATCTCATAGCGGTAACTGTCCTCGGCACGGAGAAGGCAGATCACCACCAGTACGGCCGAGATGATCTGCGACACGGTGGTGGCGATGGCCACACCCGCCACATCCAAGTGGAAGACGATGACAGTCAGCAGATTCAACCCCACATTGATGAGACCGGAAAAGGTGAGGATGTACAGCGGACGTTTGGTGTCGCCCACGGCGCGCAGGATCGCCGCACCATAATTGTAGATCATACAGGCGGGCATACCCAGAAAGTAGATGCGCAGATACAGGTCGGCCTGATCGATCACATCG
>JAZRVU010000033.1:0-3457 GCA_045599305.1 Acutalibacteraceae bacterium
CCCGGTGAAAGCGATGTCACCGTCTCCTTCTCCGTCAAGACGTCCGCCAAGTCCTACAAGGTCAAGACGGTCGACGGCGACAGTGAAGTGACGCTTCCCGCCGGCGGCGACAAGTTCGTCAACGTCACCTTCGATCTGGCAGGTGCCGCGGTCTCCGGCAGCATCACCGGGATGAGCTTCGATGTCTCCTCCCTGTATGAAGGCACCGTGTTCTTCGATGCCTTTACCGCCGGCATGACCGACGCCCTTATCGACGAAGAGGATCTGAACGAGGAAGAGCCCATCGTTCTGTGGGACAAGGACGACCTTGCAGAGTTCCTTGAGGACATCAAAGACATCCACTTCGCCACCACCGATGCCGCTGCCAGCAATGCTCTGGACGCCGCGCTCGCAAACTGCAAAGCGCTCCTGGACGACGAGGATGCCACGCCGCTGGCGATCACCGATGCCGTCAGCGCTATGGACGATGCGTTCATGGCCGCGCTCAGCGCCGCGACGGACTTCTCCGCTCTGGATGAAGAACTCGAGTTGTATGACGACCTCGATCTCACGCAGTATCCGGAAGATCGCGTGGCCGCTTACACCGAAGCACTGGAAAAGGCCACCGCGCTGACGGATGAAAAGGTCGTCTCGCAGGAGGATGCCGATGCCGCCATCGCCGCTGTTACGGCTGCCCGCGAAGCGCTCGATGCGCCCGCCGGTCTGCTCGGCGATGTCAACGGTGATGAGAAGATCGACTCCACCGACGCCCGCCTCATTCTGCAGTACTATGCGAAGAAGATCGGCGAGGGCGATCTTGATCTCTCGATGGCCGATGTGAACGCCGACGGTAAGATCGACTCCACCGACGCCCGCCTGATCCTGCAGCTCTACGCGAAGAAAATCAGCGAATTCCCGGAAGCGTAAGAGTTTCCCCAAAAACCATGGCCGCCCCTGTATACCGCAAGGTGTACAGGGGCGGTTTTCTTTTTGGCAGCAAAAGAATACCCCGCCGGGTCTCAGACCGGGCGGGGTATTCTGCGTTTTGATCATTGCGTCATAGCGTCATCGCATCAGGATCACATGGGGATTTTCCCGGGAAGCCTGCTCCAAAAGTTCCATCAGCGCCTCACCGCGGCGGCCGAGCTTTTCCAGCAGTTTCTCTCGCGCCGACAGGAAGATCAGCACCGGGGCGCCCTGCTCGCCGAGCATGTCGTTCAGCGCATCCAGATTGGCACCGTACCATGCGGGAAAATGCAGGCTTTCATCAAACAGACGATGCACATCCGCCATGCTCTCCACCGTGTGGCCGTTCAGTACAACGATATTCATGGCGTCTCCTCCCCGACCGGCTCAAAATGCTCGTAGTGATCGCTGGTGTAATAGTAAAGGCCGTCATTGGAAAACACCAGTCGCTTGGCACCGCGGCTGGATGCTCCGAGTGTATCAATATCACATTCGGTGTAGGACCGTCCCTTTTTGGTGGGCAGCAGTCCCTCATAGTTGCCGAAACGATCGCCGCCGATGCATTTGCCGGGGGCGTACTTTTCCAATGATCCGCCTTCCCAGCCAAGCGCGCGTGCCTCATTTTTGGTAATAAAATTTGACGGCAAGTGACCGTATTCCTTCAGATACCGCACCACATCATCAAGTGAAGTGTAACTGCCGTCCTCCTTGAGTTTGGCCGCCTGCGTCGCAGTGGGCGCCGCCGTGGTAACTGTCGTGGCAGCCGCTGTCGTCGTCTCTGTCGTTTCGGAATTTGCCGTTTCCCGGCCGGTGGTCGCTTCACTGTGCGAGGCGGCCGTCGTTTCCAGCGGCCATATCTCTTCCTCAAAGAGTGCCTCGAGGCCGCAGCCGCAAAGGCCGACCGCCAAAGCAAGTGCCAGCAGCAGCGCTGCCAACCGTTTTACCCATTTCATATCTGTCACCTCTTATTTTTTCTCGGTCGTCTCATCCGCCACCGAGCGGATCACAAAACTGCCGTCCTCCAGCCGCTCCACGGTATAGAGCTGGAAATAGGTCGCGTGAGCGATGTCGATCACCTGATTGCCGTGATCGTCCACAGTGATATCCTGCAGATGCACGTAGCCGACCCGCACCTTGTAAAAATTGCTCACCCGCTGAATGGTGTCCAGCACCGGCTCATAGGCGCTGGAGGTGGTGGAATAGGGCACATAGTAAAGATTCTCTTCCTCATTGTATTCATAGGTGAAATAGGCACCGGCATCGTCGCCGAACGTGTGACAATAGGGCACCGTATCCGCGCCGAACAACTCATTATAGGCGGCGGTCACATCCGCGATGGGCACCATCGTGCGGCCGAACTCGTCCGTATCGTAGGGGGTGACATACTCGCTGTCCTGCTGCTGACGGACGTATTCCCGGTTGGTGATGTGATAGAGCGCGGCCTGTATCAGCGCGTCCTGCTTGGAATCGTTCACATTGTCAAAGGCGGTCGGCGCATACTGCATCAGCGGCAGCAGCGTGTAATACATATCCTCGCGCAGATAGGAGGTGTCCCGGGCCTTTTTGATGATGTTGTACCCGGTCACCACTGTGGAGATGACGCCGATCAGCGCGAAGATCAGCACGATCAGTCCCAATACCGCCACATAGCGGCGCTGACCGCGGCGGGTACCGTGCCGGGAATACCGCCGGTTTGCCGGATGCTCGGCCGTTTCCTCGCCCGGCTTTTCGTCCGGCTCTTCGGCCGCCATCATTTTTTCTTCTTCAAAAGCGGGAATCTCCTCAAGCGGCGCCTGCACCGGCTCCGCTTTTTTGATCCATGCCATAGGGGCTCCTCCTTTTTACCGGCACTGGCCGTCGCCGGTGACGATGTATTTCGTGGTGGTCAGCTCGCGCAGACCCATGGGGCCACGGGCGTGCAGTTTCTGGGTGGAAATGCCGATCTCCGCCCCCAGACCGAACTCGTTGCCGTCGGTGAAGCGGGTGGAGGCGTTCACATACACCGCGGCGGCGTCCACCTCGGCGGTGAAACGCCGGGCGGCCGACTGGCTGTCGGTCACGATGCACTCACTGTGGCCGGTACCGTAGATGCGGATGTGCGCCATCGCCTCGTCCAGCGAATCCACCACCCGCACGGCGAGGATATAGTCGCCGTATTCGGTGGCCCAGTCCTCCTCGGTGGCGGCCTCACACCCCGAGAGGATGGCCATGGTGCGCGGACAGCCGCGCAGAGCCACGCCCTTTTCCCGCAGGGCGGCCGCCATCACCGGCAGCGCCTTTTCGGCGATGTCCCGGTGCACGAGCAGCGTTTCCGCCGCGTTACAGACCGACGGGCGCGAGGCCTTGGCATTGACGATGATGCAAGCGGCCATCTCCACGTCCGCCGCGGCATCCACATACACATGACAGTTGCCCTCGCCCGTACGGATGACGGGAACGGTAGCATTTTCCACCACCGAGCGGATCAGCCCGGCACCGCCGCGGGGAATGAGCACGTCGATATAGTCATTCA
>JAZRVU010000034.1:0-20441 GCA_045599305.1 Acutalibacteraceae bacterium
GCCGCCGATATTCAGGGGCTGAATGCCAAACGGCAGGAGGTGGAGCAGCAGATCCTCGGCGAGGTGACCGAATTTTTGCGTCAGCATCCCGCCCGTCTGCACGACCGGGTGCTCATCGTGGAGGGGCAGAACTGGCACTCCGGGGTGGTGGGCATCATCGCCGCCCGCCTGCTCGACCGGTACGGCAAACCCTGTATCGTCTTTTCGGGTGAAGAAAACAGCACCGTCATGCACGGCTCCGGGCGCAGTCTCCACGGCTTTTCGCTGTTCGAGGCGCTGGCCGCCTGCGGGGACGTGCTGCTGACCTACGGCGGGCACGAGCTCGCCGCCGGCGTGTCGCTGGAGCATGAGCGGGTGGAGGAATTCCGCGCCCGCATCAATGCCTATGCCGCCGCGTTGGGGGAGCAGATGCCGGCGCCCGAACTGCGGCTGGATTTCAAACTGCGACCCGATCAGATCGACGTGGAAAAGCTGCAGCTCATCGCGGCGCTGGAGCCGTTCGGCAACGGCAATCCGTCGCCCGTGTTCCAGCTTTCGGATATGCGGCTGGAAAACATCACCCCCATCGGCAGCAACAAAAACCATCTGCGGCTGGCACTCTCCCGCGAGGGGACAATGCTCAGCGCCACCAAATTCCAGACCTCCGTGCTGGAGTTCCCGGTGCCCTGCGGGGCGCTGCTCAATCTGGCCGTCACGCTGGAGCGCAACGAATACCGCGGTGTGGTCACCACCTCCGTGGTGGTGAAGGACGTGCGCTTTGCCGACACCGATCAGGAGGCACTGCTGCGGGATCTGGCACTGGTGGATGCCGTGCGCCGCGGGGAGCCGGTGGCAGACGCCGCCGGCTGTCTGCCGGATCGCGCCCATCTCACGGCGCTTTACCGGCTGCTGCGCGCCAGCGGCCGCTGGACGGGCACGGTGGAGCAGTTGTGGCACGCGGCGGGCGGCGGGATGCGCTATGCGCAGCTGCTGATCGCACTGGACGCCCTTTCCCAGGCGGCACTCGTCCATGTGGACGACCGCGGGGATATGCTGACAGCCGAGGTGTTGCCCGCCGAAGGAAAAACCGATCTCAACGAAACGCCCGTCATGTGTTTCTTACATACTCTCATCGAAAAGGAGGAGCGGTCTTGATCACCAAGGAAGAATGCATCGGCACACTGAAAAATGCCATAGCAGCCGGCGAAAAGACCTATGACATGGACGTCATCGAGCGCGCCATCGAAGTGGCCGCCGTCGCCCATGAAGGGCAGCGCCGCGCCTCCGGCGAGGAGTATATCTGCCATCCGCTGGCAGTGGCACAGATTTTGGTGGATATGGGCATGGATTCCGAGACCGTCGTGGCGGCTCTGCTGCACGATGTGGTGGAGGATACCGATATGGAACTGGCCGAGGTCCGCCGCCAGTTCGGCAACGATGTGGCCGTGCTGGTGGACGGCGTGACCAAGATCACCAAAATCTCCTTCTCCACTAAGGAGGAACAGCAGGCGGAAAATATCCGCAAAATGCTGCTGGCCATGTCGGAGGATATCCGCGTGGTCATCATCAAACTGGCCGACCGCCTGCACAATATGCGCACCAGCGATGGCTGGCCGGAGCAGAAGCGCCGCGACAAGTCGCGCGAGACCATGAACATTTACGCGCCGCTGGCGCATCGGCTCGGTATCCGCGCCGTGAAGGAGGAACTGGAAGATCTGTCGCTGCGCCAGCTCGATCCGATCGGCTATCACGACATCGAGCAGGCGCTGGACGCGCGCATCAGCGAGCGGGACAGTTTCCTTTCCGGCCTGCAGCAGAAGGTGACCGACCGGCTGGCGGAATACGGGATGCACCCCTACGTCTCCGGCCGCATCAAGAGCATCGCCGGCATCTACCGCAAGATGTACGTGCAGGGCAAGTCGCTCGATGAGATTTATGATATCTATGCCATCCGCGTGATCGTGGACACGGTGAACGATTGCTACAATGTGCTGGGCATCATCCACGAAATGTATAATCCGCTGCCCAACCGCTTCAAAGACTACATCTCCACCCCCAAGCCGAATATGTATCAGTCGCTGCACACCACCGTCATCAGCAAAGAGAAGATCCCCTTTGAGGTGCAGATCCGCACATGGGATATGCACTACACGGCGGAATACGGTATTGCGGCGCATTGGAAATACAAGCTGGGCATCCAGCGCAAGGACAAACTCGAGGAGCGTCTGGCGTGGGTGCGGCAGTTCATCGAAAACCAGACGGACGTGGACGATGCCGAGGAGATCGTCCAGAGCATCAAGTCGGATTTCACCTCCGACGATGTGTTCGTCTTCACCCCCAAGGGGGACGTGATCTCCCTGCCGCTGGGCAGCACGGTGGTGGACTTTGCCTATGCCATCCACTCGGCGGTGGGCAACCGCATGGTGGGTGCCAAGGTGGACGGCCGCATCGTGCCGCTGGACTATCAGGTGAAGAACAGCGAGATCGTGGAGGTCATCACCACCTCGGTGCAGGGGCACGGCCCCAGCCGCGACTGGCTCAATTTCGTGCGCACCGGCGAGGCGCGCAACAAGATCCGTGCCTGGTTCAAAAAAGAGCGCCGCGAGGAAAACGTGGAGCAGGGCAAGCAGGATCTGGAGCGGGAACTGGCCCGCAACGGCATCCGCCTGCCGGAGGACAAGATGCAGGAACTGATCACCGGGCAGAGCCGCCGTCTGCACTATGCGGACGTGGAGGACTTCTATGCGGCCATCGGCTACGGCGGCCTCATCATCTCCCGTATCCTGCCCCGCATGAAGGACGAATACACCCGCATGGTGAAGGCTTCGGAGGAACTGACACCGGATAAGGTGGTCACCACGCCTTCGCAGTCACACCGCAACAACGGCGGTGTCATCATCGAGCAGATGGACAACTGTCTCGTGAAATTTGCCCGCTGCTGCGATCCGCTGCCGGGCGACGATATCGTCGGCTATATCACCCGCGGCTACGGCGTGTCCATCCACAAGCGCGACTGCACGAACGTGCCCCGTGACATCGCCGCCTCCTCCGAGCCGGAACGCTGGGTGCGGGCATGGTGGGAGGTCAATCCCGCGCAGGCGGAATTCAAGGCCACCCTCACCGTGCACACGGCCGACCGCATGGGCCTGTTGGCGGATATCACCACGCAGCTCGCCTCCATGCACGTGATGATCCACGCCCTCAACAGCCGTGACAACGATCTGGGCGAGGCGCTGATCGGCTTGACGATCTCGGTCAACAGTGTGGATCACCTGAATACCGTCATGGCGCGGCTGCAGCGCATCTCCGGGGTGCACAGCATCAGCCGCGGCAGCCTGTAAGGGGGGCGAGACCATGCGTGCGGTATTTCAGCGGGTACACGCCGCCGCTGTGACGGTGGCGGGCGAGACCGTGGGGCGCATCGGCGCGGGCGCGCTGATCCTCGTGGGGGTCACTCATGAGGACGGCGAGCGGGAAGCGTTGTGGCTGGCCAAAAAACTGGCCTCGCTGCGGGTCTTTTCCGATGAGGAGGGGCGGATGAACCGCTCACTGGCCGATATCGGCGGTGCGGCGCTGGTCGTCTCCAATTTCACTCTTTACGGCAACGCCTCCCACGGGCGGCGGCCGGATTTCACCGCGGCCGCCCGTCCCGAAACGGCACTGCCGCTTTTCAACACCTTTGTCCGCCTGCTCGGCGAGCAGGGGATCCCGGTCGAGACCGGGCGCTTCGGTGCCGATATGGCGGTCACCATGGAGGGGGACGGCCCCGTGACGATCTTGGTGGACACTGCCGCGGATATGCCCAAAGGAGGAAGCCTGTGAACGTGCAAACGCTGGTCGTGGGGGCACTCTCGACCAACTGCTATCTTTTGTGGGACGACGCCGGCCACGCGCTGGCGATCGACCCCGGCGACGAGGCCGACCGCATTCTGGAGGAACTGGCCGCCCGCGCTCTCACGCTTGATGCCATATTGCTCACCCATCTGCATGTCGACCATGTGCTGGCGGTGCCGGCGCTGACGGCAGCCACCGGTGCCCGGCTGATCCTGCCCAAAGAGGAAAAGCCCGCGCTCACCGACGATCTGCGCAGCCTGATGGTGTGGCTGCCGCCGCAGGAGCGCCTCACCCTGTGTCCCGACCGTTTCGTGACGGAAGGGGACACCGTGCAGGTGGGGGAGATATCGCTCTCGGTGTGGCACACACCGGGACACACCGCCGGCAGCAGCTGCTATGTGACAGAGGACACGGTGTTTGCCGGTGACACCCTGTTCGCCGGCTCTGTCGGACGCACCGATTTCCCGTCGGGCGATCTGGCGGCGCTGCAGCGCTCGCTTTCCCGTCTCGCGGCCGACGGCGGCACCCGCCGGGTGCTGTCCGGCCACGGTGCGCCCACCGATATCGGGACCGAACGGCGCACAAACCCCTATATGAAATGAGGAAATCCCATGTTTATTGCCATGCAGGGGCATGATTACCACTTCGAACTGGAAAATATCAGCCGTCTGTTCCTGCCGCAGGAGCCGATCCGCTGGGGACCGCCCTCCCAAATGCCGGACTCCGGTGTAAAGGCGTATACCTTGCAAAACGAGCAGGAAAACGGCACGCATCTCACGGTGCGGCTGGTGCTGGAGGATTTTGACGAAACAGTCGAGGAAACCGTGCCGCCCGGCCGCTTTTTCGACATGGACGAGTGCGAACTGCGTATGGCCACGCTGCTCTACGGCCTGTTCGTGAAGTTGTTCGGCTTTACGCAAAGCTGGGGTGTGCTCACCGGTGTGCGCCCGGTCAAATTGCTTCGCCGCATGACGGCGGAGGTCGGCGCGGAAAAAGCGGGGGTATATTTTTGTCAAAAAATGCTGCTTTCACCCGAAAAAATGCGGCTGGCCGAGGAGACCTTGCGGGCCGAAGACAAATTGCTGGCACTTTCCCGCCCGGAATCCTTCAGCCTCTATGTGTCGGTGCCGTTTTGTCCCACCCGCTGCGACTATTGTTCGTTTGTGTCCTATTCGGTGGAGAAGGCCAAAAAACTGATCCCGCCGTATGTGGAACTGCTCTGTCAGGAGATCCGGCGCACCGGCGAGATCGCGCGCGACCTCGGCCTGCGGCTTGAGACCGTCTATTTCGGCGGCGGCACCCCCACCACCTTTTCCGCCGAACAGATGGAGACCGTGATGGCGGCGGTGACGCAGAGTTTTGATCTTTCCGCCCTGCGGGAATACACGGTGGAGGCCGGTCGGCCGGATACCGTAACGCTTGAAAAACTGCAGGTCATCCGTGCCGGCGGCGCCGACCGGGTGAGCATCAATCCGCAGACGCTTTCGGACGAGGTGCTGCGCGGCATCGGCCGCCGGCACACCACCGCACAGTTTTACGAGGCGTTCGACCTCGCCCGGCAGGTGGGCTTTTCTTCGATCAACACCGATCTCATTGCCGGTCTGCCCGGTGATACCGCCGAAGGCTTTTCCCGCACCATGGACGGCATTTTGGCGCTGGCGCCCGAAAATGTCACCGTACACACCCTGTCGCTCAAGCGCGCCTCCAATCTGGTGGTGGAAAAGCGTTCCGAATTGCCGGCGGGGGATGTGGCCGTGGGCATGGTGGCCGAATCGGCCGCCCGTCTGCCTGCCGCGGGGTATCATCCCTATTATCTTTACCGCCAGAGCCGCATGGCCGGCAATCAGGACAATGTGGGCTGGTCGCTTCCCGGACACGACGGATTATATAATGTATATATAATGGACGAAACGCACACCATTCTGGGGGTGGGCGCCGGTGCGGTGACCAAACTCAAGCAGTACGGCACCAATTATTTAGAGCGCATATACAATTATAAATTCCCTTATGAATATAATGCGGGGCTGGATGAAATGCTGCGCAGAAAGGAGCATATCTATGAGTTTTATGACCGATACGGCACGGCATCTGCAGTTGAGTGATGTCAATCGCCGGATGTCGGAAGATCCCGCGGGGTTTGTCCGGGAGGAATGTGCGCGTTACCTCGGTGAGGTGGAGGAAGTGGCCGCGTGGCTGAACAACGTGAACGTGCGCCGCCGGGTGCTGCTGCTCTCCGGCCCCTCTTCTTCGGGCAAGACCAGCACGGCCAATCTCATCTGTCAATCCCTGCGCCGTGACGGCGCGGACGCCTATGTGGTGTCGCTCGATGACTTTTATCTCGGCCGGGGGATGGCGCCCCGCCTGCCGGACGGCAGTTTCGATTATGAGTCGCCCGAAGCGCTCGATCTGCCGCAGCTCTCCCACTGCATCCGCGAACTGCTGGAGGAGGGGCACACCTTTCTGCCGCAGTACGATTTCCCCGCCGGCCGTCCCAAGGACGAGAAACGCGAACTGACACTGGAGCGTCGTTCGGTCGTCATCTTCGAGGGCATCCACGCCCTGCATCCCAAACTGCGCGAGCAACTGCCGCAAAAGCACGTCAAGCGGCTGCTTATCCACGCGCAGTCGGAGTTTTACGACGGGGAGCGGCAGATCCTCTCCCAGCGGGAGATCCGCTTCATCCGCCGCATGGTGCGGGACGAGCGCCATCGCGACAGCAGCGCCGCGCAGACACTGGATATGTGGCCGCAGGTGGTGCACGGGGAAGAGGCCTACCTGTTCCCGCACGTCGACTGCGCGGATATGGTGGTGGATACCACCCATGCGTTCGAGCCCTGCCTGTTCGTCGACCGCGCGGTGCCGCTGCTGCGCAGCATCGCCGCAGACGACCCGCACTATGACATGATCGCCGAACTCAAAGAGGATATGGCCCGCTTCGTGCCGGTCTCGCCGGCACTGCTGCCCGCGGATTCCATCATGCAGGAGTTTTTGGGCTGATGCCGATTGACTTTTTGTGCGATCGTGTGTATACTGAAAATATGAGATATGATGAAGGAGGACACAACAAATGGCAACTTTTGAGGATTTTCTGAATAAGGCAAAGGATGCGGCGGAGGTCGCCGGGAAGAAGACCAATGAATTCATTGATGCCACGAAACTGAAGATGGAGATCTCCCGCACGGAAAAAGAACTGGCCGCCACCTTCGAAGGGCTCGGCCGTCTGGTCTACGATGCCCAAAAGGGCGCCGAGGACGTGTCCGAACTGATGGATGCCTGCGTGTCCCACATCGAAGAACTGAACGGGCAGGTCACCCTGCTGCAGGATAAACTGGCTACCATGAAAAACGCCGTGCGCTGCCCCGCCTGCGGTGCCTATAACGATCAGGATGCGCTGTTCTGCAAGTCCTGCGGCGAAAAGATCTGAGGTGTATCGCCATGAAGATCGGTATTGAATCGGGCGCCTATATCGGCCGGGATGCGGCGGCAGGCTTTCGCCGCATGAAGGAACTGGGCTATGAGTGCGTGGATTTTCAGAATTTCTGCGATATCTATTCGCCGCTGTTCACCGGCGGGGAGGCACATTTTGAAAGGGAGCTGAAAAGCTACCGTGCCATCGCCGAGGCGGCAGGCATCGAGATCTGTCAGTGCCACGGCCCGTGGCGCTGGCCGGCCAAGGATAACGACCCCGCCGAGCGGGCGATCTGGTATGAGCGCATGGTGCAGTCGCTGCGCGGCGCCGCCATTCTCGGCTGCCCTTACATGGTGGTGCATCCGCTGCTGCCCTATCTCGAGCACGATGATCCCGTGCCGGGCCGTCTGCGCGAACTGAATATGGAGTTCTTCGGCCGCCTCACCAAGGTGGCGGAGCAGGAAAAGGTCACGCTGTGTCTGGAGAATATGCCGATGCCGGATATGCCGCTCGCCCCGCCGTCCGAGATGCTGCAGATGGCCAAGGATCTGGATTCGCCGTATGTGAAGGTCTGCCTCGATACCGGTCACTGCACCATGTGCTGCGGTGAACAGACGGTCGGCGATCAGGTGCGTCTGCTCGGCAAGGACTATCTGGCCGTGCTGCACGTGCACGATAACGACGGCGTACACGACTACCACTGGCTGCCCTACACCGGCGTGATCGACTGGCCGGATTTCGCCGCCGCCCTTAAGGAGATCGGCTTCGACGGCTGCCTGTCGCTCGAGACCCACGTCAAGTCGCGCTGTATGCCGGCCGATGTGCGGGATCACGAGGAGCGCGGCCTGTTCCTGATGGCGCAGAGCCTGGCCCGCTGAACAAGATACCAAGCGGCTCTTCTACCGTGGAAACACGGGGAAGAGCCGCTTTTTTTGCGGCAATTTTCACCCGTTCGCGGGGCTTTTCGGGCAGCGAATGGTGCATGAAGCGCACAGCAGCGCTTTACCGTGTTAGTTGTTTAAAGTGCCAAAATTTGAATGACAAAGTGTAAAAAAATGCAAAAATGATACAGAGAAATCGGCTTTTTGGGGCTGTTTTTTACGCTTTTTGAAAATAAATCCGTAAAAAATATCGCGTTTTCCCTTGACAGAAACCAAAAAGCGATGTACAATTATCGTAACCCTATTCTAAAAGAGGAGGATAAATCAAATGAAAACCCTTAGCAAGATCCTTTGCTTGGTTCTGGCGCTGGCCCTTTGCCTCGGCATGGCCGCCTGCTCCGGCACCAAACCGGCTCCCAAGCCCGATGACGGCGGCGAAGACAAGGAGCTGACTTACGACGAGCTTTCTGCCAAGTTGTATGACGAAGTCCTCGGCGACTTCCTCAAGACCTACAACAAGGCCAAGGAAGCGGAGAGCATTTCCGAGCGTTTCGCGCTGATGGCTGTTGCCGAAGCGAAACTGATGGAATCCGGCGTTATGCTGCCCCTGTCTTCCAACGGCGGTAACTACGCCATCTCCCGCGTGGCTCCCTATTCCATCACCCCGGCTCTGTGGGGCAACGATGCGTATCGTTACCATCAGGCGCTGGTCGTGAAGGGCGCTCCGATCCTCTCCGAGGACCGCGAAGCTCTGAAGGCCCTCTGGAAAGAGAAGAAGGGCACCGGCACCTACGAAGCGGAAGCCAAGGCTTTCCTCGCTTCCAAGGGCTATGAGCTGAAGGACAGCTACACTCTGGCTTACTCCAGCGATCCCAAGACCTGGGACGTGCTCGGCACCTCCCGTTCCGCCGACTCCGAAGCCATCATCAACACCTATGACGGTCTGTATGAGTACGACGTCGAAAACGTGCTGCAGCCGGCTCTGGCCGACAGCTACACCGTTTCCGATGACGGTCTGACCTATACTTTCAAGCTGAAGTCCGGCCTCAAGTGGGTCAACTCCCAGGGCGTGGAAGTTGGCGACATCACTGCTGACGACTTCGTTGCCGGTATGCAGCACATGATGGATGTTCAGGGCGGTCTGGAGTACCTCGTTCAGGGCATCATCAAGGGCGCCAACGAGTACATCGGCGGCGAACTGACCGACTTTGCCGAGGTCGGTGTGAAGGCCGAAGATGACACCACTCTGGTTTACACCCTCGAAGCTCCCTGCACCTATTTCATGACCATGCTGGGCTACGGCGTGTTCGCTCCCATGAACAGAAGCTATTATGAGGCTCAGGGCGGTAAGTTCGGTGCTGAGTTCGATGCCACTGCCGAGGATTACCTCTATGGCACCGATCCCGACCACATCGCCTATTGCGGTCCCTATCTGGTCACCAACAACACCAAGGAGACCAAGATCGTCTTCTCCGCGAACGAGAGCTACTGGAACAAGGACAACATCAATGCCAAGACCATCACCTGGCTCTTCAACGACGGCAAAAACGCCACCAAGGCGTATGAAGACATGAAGGCTGAGATCCTGGACGGCGCCGGCCTGAACGCCGCTGCTCTGGAACTCGCCCGTCAGGACGTTGTCGACGGCACTGACAAGACCTGGTATGACACTTATCATTATGTGTCCTCCACCGACGCCACCTCTTTCATGGCGTTCAACAACATCAACCGCGCTGTGTTTGCCAACGTGGCTGACGAGACCAAGGCTGTTTCCCCGCAGAGCACGGAAGACGCTGCCCGCACCAATGCTGCTATGCAGAACGTCAACTTCCGTCGTGCTCTCTGCTTCGCTGTTGACCGTGGCGGCTACAATGCCCAGACTGTCGGCGAAGAACTGAAGCTCACCTCTCTGCGCAACTGCTACACCCCCGGCACCTTCGTCTCTCTCGAAGAGGACGTTACCATTGATATCAACGGCACTGCCACCAAGTACGAAGCCGGCACCTACTACGGCAAGATCATGCAGGATCAGATCAACGCTGACGGCGTTAAGATGACCGTGTGGGATCCCAACGGCGATTCCGGCATCGGCTCCAGCGACGGTTTCGACGGCTGGTACAACAAGGACAATGCTGTTGAAGAACTCAACAAAGCGATCGAAGCTCTGAAGGCTGACGGCATCGCGATCGACGCGGATCATCCGATCTACATCGACCTGCCCTGCTTCACCGGTTCTCCCACGTATGTGAACCGTGGCCAGGCTTACAAGCAGAGCGTCGAAGATGCGCTGGGCGGCCTCGTGAAGGTCAATCTGCTGGATTGCCCGACCGCGGACGACTGGTACAATGCCGGTTACTACACCGAACTCGGCAGCGAAGCCAACTACGACGTCTATGACGTGTCCGGTTGGGGCCCCGACTACGGTGATCCTTCCACCTACCTCGACACCTTCCTGCCCGAAGGCGCCGGCTACATGGTGAAGTGCATCGGTATCTATTGATCTCTGATCGCCTGAAAAACCAATGAACGACGGGAGGAGGGGCGTCACCGCTCCTCCTCCTTGTCGTTCAAGGAAAAGTTGAGTGATTGTATTATGACGAAATATTTGCTGAACCGTCTGCTTCGCGGTTTGATTTCGGTCGTTATCGTGGTGGCGGTTGTTATGGTCCTGATATATTCTTTAATGGATCGTATGTCCATTTTTGCGGGTGATCCCGACTATTCGCGTCATACTTTCAATGATAAGACCAATTATTGTTATCAGCGTTGGGAGTCCTACGGATATCTCGACTATGTTACCTATACGGATTTTCTGAACAGTCTCGTTCAGAAGGGTGAACTCACGGAGGACAAAAAGTCCGAGATCGTGAGTATCGGCCGCACGGCCGATAAAGACTCTGCCGCCGTGGCGGAGTATGTGGACAGTTTTACTCAATATTACCGTTCTCTCGGCTATACGGTGGAGAGAAAGGATGCCGTCATCATGGGCGGCAAGGTGGCCAAAGGCGGCCAGCAGGCATTGTATGCCTATAAGGATGTCCCGCTGACCACGCGTCTGTGGGCGTATTTTTCCGGCCTCATTCACATTGATAACATTCACTACGTCCCGGAAGGGTCGGCTGGTCTCGTGGGGGAACGCGGGCTGTCCTTTACCTGGCACGATCCGGTCTATGGCGGGGAGAAGTTCTCGCCGGCGATCATCGGCAACGGAACGCAGCATAAATATTTGCTCTATTTTGATTCCACGTTCCCCTTCATCCATCAGAACGTTGTGAGGATCAACCTCGGTAAATCCTACTCGGTGGAGCGCGGTGTCGATCTGTACGATCACATGGTCCGCAGTCAGGGCACCTATGTGAAGCAGCAGATCATGTATCCCGCCGCGACCGAATTCCAGGAGAGCGCCGACGATCTGCACACCGCCGTCTTCGTCGCCGGGTCTTTCAGCGGCGAGAAGGATGTGTCGCTGATCGGCCGCTTCAACGATGACTACACCAACGTCAGTCTGGTGCGCAACGGCCTCTCCAAAGTGGGCTATTCCTTTGTGATCGGCATTTTCTCCGTGTTCCTGGCCTATCTGCTCGGCATCCCGCTGGGCATCATCATGGCCCGTAAAAAGGACAAGCTGATCGACAAGATCGGTACGCTCTACATCGTGTTCATCATCGCCGTGCCGTCGCTCGCATACATCTTCCTGTTCCGTGAACTCGGCGGCGCTATGGGTCTGCCCAAGCAGTTCGATACCGACTCGGCCAATAAACTGATGTATATTCTGCCGATCGTGTCGCTGGCGCTCCCGTCGGTCGCCAACCTGATGAAATGGCTGCGCCGCTACATGATCGACCAGATGAACTCGGATTACGTGAAGTTCGCCCGGTCCGGCGGCCTTTCCGAAAATGAGATCTTCTCGAAGCACATTTTGAAAAACGCCGCCATCCCGATCATCCACGGCGTGCCCGGCAGCGTGCTGGGCGCTCTGACCGGCGCTATCATCACCGAAAGTGTGTATAGCGTCCCGGGTGCCGGTAAACTGCTGACCAACGCCATTGCCAAGTATGACAACGGCGTGATCGTCGGCCTGACCCTGTTCTATGCGGTCCTCTCGGTTTTGTCGATCATCCTCGGTGACATCCTCATGTCCATGGTCGACCCGCGGATCTCATTCTCTTCCAAAGCGAGGTGAGTGCTGTGAATAATGAATTGATCAATCTGGACGATCTCGGTATGTCCGAGGAGGAACTGTTCACCAAATTCGATCACAACTCCATGGATTCCGAAAAGATCACCGCTCCGCGCTATTCCTACTGGCACTCTGTGTTCCGCGTGTTCTTCCGCAAGAGGATCAACATCATCGTGCTGGCACTGCTGGGCGCCATTCTGGTGTTCACCTATGTCTACCCGATCTTCTCCGGCTATGACCCGGAATACAACCCGAATCTGCTGGTCGAGGGGACCAAGCATCTGCTCCCCGGCCAGGCAATGGAAAAACTCGGCCGCAACATCCACTGGATCCTCGGCTCCGGCCGTTCCGGCCAGTCCACCTTCGATGAGATCTGGTACGGCTCCCGCATTTCCGTGTCGCTGGCGCTTGTCTGTGCCGCCATCAACATGGTGGTGGGCGTCATCATCGGCGCCGTGTGGGGATTCTCCAAAAAGGTCGATATCGTGATGACCGAGGTCTATAACATCATCGGTAACGTGCCGTATGTGCTCATCATCTCCGTGATGGTCATGATCCTGTCGGCCAGATTCACCACCATGGTGTTCGCACTGACCATCACCGGCTGGCTGGGCATCGCCTATTTCATCCGCACGCAGGTGGTCATCATCCGCGACCGCGAATACAATCTGGCTTCGCGCTGTTTGGGCACCTCGATCCCGCGTATCGCCATGAAGAACATCCTGCCCTTCATGACCTCCGTCATCGTGACCCTCGCCGCGACCGAGATCCCCTCCTATATCTCCTATGAGGTGTTCCTCTCCTATATCGGTATCGGTATGAAGGATATGTCCCTCGGTAAGCAGATCGACGCGGCCAACGCCTCCATGCTCGTGGGCAGCTGGGGCTTCGAATTCTGGAGCCCTGTCGCCATCGCTTCGATCATCACCGTCGTTCTCTATGTGGTCGGCCAGAATCTCGGCGACGCCTCCGACCCGAGAACGCATATGTAAGAGGGGTGGAGTATGGAAGACAAGAAAGTATTGCTTTCGATCAAGGATCTGGTCGTGAAGTTTCGGGTGCGCGGCAGAATACTGACCGCCATCCGCGGCATCTCTCTCGATATTTACGAAAACGAATCCATCGCCATCGTGGGCGAATCCGGCTCGGGCAAATCGGTCTTCACCAAGACCTTTGCCGGTATGCTGGATGAAAACGGCTTTATCGACAACGGCGAGATCATCTTCAGCGATGAGGAACTGGCCGATACGGTGGTGAAATACGGCAAGTTTGACCGTATGCTGGTCAACTATGCCGAAAAGCACCTCAACAGCCATTCCGCACCGGGGAACGGTGCCGAGGTCTATCAGCAGATCCTCAAGCTGGAGGCGGAGAAGAAGGCGCGCATGACCCTTTCGGACGAAGAAGCCGCCGCTTTCGATCAGAAGATCGCCGACCTGCGCTTCAAGCGCACCGAGGCGTTCAACCTGAAGCAGACGCTCGATCCTTCCAAGGAGAAAGCGCAGATCAAAGAGGTCGGCCGCCAGATCGACGAGTTCGATGCGCAGATCAAGGCCGCCGAAGAGGAAAAGCGGTCGACGATTGCCGCCCACAAGGCCGCCGCTGCCGCCGATACCGCGTATAAGGCGGCCTACGATCAGCGGCTTGCCGAACTGAAAGCCCGGTATGCCGAAGCGCTGGCCGCGCCCGTGTCCGAGACGGTCAAAGCGCGCAATGCCGTCCTTGCCAAGGAGATCTACCTCTCCATCGGCCGTTTTTCGTTCGTCAAGCGCCTGCGCCACATGAACGCGCTGCTGGCGGCACTGGAAAAGGCCATGAAACTGGGCGTGGATCTGGATGACGAGGCACAGCGCAACGCCGTGTTCGATACGGTGGATTTCCGTGTCCGCTATCTGGACGAGACGGGAGAGCGCCTGCACGGCACCTGCATTTTGAACCTTGCCAACATCAAGAATCCCGCCGACTGGACGCAGATCCGCGGTAAGCGGATCGCCACCGTGTTCCAGGATCCCATGACCTCGCTCAACCCGATCATCACCATCGGCAAGCAGATCACCTCCATCATTCTGAAGCACCAGAACTGCTCCGAGGTGGAGGCGCGCGCCCGTGCACTGGAACTGATGCAGAAGGTGGGCATCCCGAATGCGGAAAACCGCTTCGACGATTATCCCTTCCAGTATTCCGGCGGTATGCGTCAGCGCATCGTCATTGCCATCGCCCTTTCCTGCCAGCCGAAGATCCTCATCTGCGATGAGCCCACCACGGCTCTGGATGTGACGATCCAGGCGCAGATTTTGAAACTGCTGAAAGACCTGCAGAAGGAGTTCAACTACACCATCGTCTTCATCACGCACGACCTCGGTGTCGTGGCGAATGTGGCCGACCGTGTGGCGGTGCTCTATGCCGGCCAGATCGTGGAGCTCGGCTCGGTGGAAGATGTCTTCTACGATCCGCGCCATCCCTACACCTGGGCACTGCTGTCTTCGCTGCCGCAGCTTGCTCAGCGCAACACCCGGCTCTATTCCATTTCGGGTACGCCGCCATCCTTGTATAATAAGATCGTCGGCGATCCGTTCGCTCCCCGCAACCCCTATTGCCTGAAGATCGACACGCTCAAGGAGCCGCCGATGTTCCCGGTGAGCGATACGCATTTTGCCAAAACGTGGCTGCTCGATCCCCGCGCACCGAAGGTGGAAAAGCCGGAGATCATTGAGGGCATCCATGAAAAACTCATCAATGCGTTCAACATTTAAGGAGGTGCGACATGGCTGACAAAATGAAAGAAAAGCAAGGCCGTGTGACGCATCTGCCGGAACACGGACCTGTTGATGAAAACGGCAGGGAGATCCTGCTCTCCCTCAAAAATGTGGATATCACTTTCGGCAAGGGCGAAAACGCCGTGCGTGCCGTCAAGAATGCGAGCTTCGACATTTTTAAGGGGGAGACCTTCTCTTTGGTGGGTGAGTCTGGCTCCGGCAAAACGACGATCGGCCGCGCCGTTATCCGCGTGAATCCCTGTGCCGCCGGTGAGATCCGGTATAAGGGCGTCCGCATTTCGGGAAAACTGCCGCGCTCGCTCGACCGCGAAGTCATCCGCAATATCCAGATGGTGTTCCAGGATCCCGCCGCCTCGCTCAACGAGCGCGCAACGGTGGATTACATCGTGTCGGAGGGCCTCTATAATTTCCACCTGTTCGAAAATGAAGCGGACCGTGTCCGCAAGGTGGAGACCATGATCGAGGAAGTCGGTCTGCTGCCCGAGCATCTGACCCGCTATCCCCACGAATTTTCGGGCGGCCAGCGTCAGCGCATCGGCTTGGCCCGTGCCATGGTCATGGAGCCGGAACTGGTCGTCGCGGACGAGCCTATCTCCGCGCTGGATGTCTCCATCCGCGCGCAGGTGCTCAATCTGCTCAAGAAGTTCCAGAAGGAACGCGATGTGACCTATCTGTTCATCGCACACGATCTGTCCATCGTGCGGTTCATTTCCGACCGCATCGGCGTCATTTACAAGGGCAACATCGTGGAGGTCGCCGAGGCGGACGAGCTCTTCAATTTCCCGCTGCATCCCTACACCCGTTCGCTGATTTCGGCTATCCCGATCCCGGATCCGAAACTGGAGAAGAACAAGGTGCTCTTCACCTACGATCCTTCTGTGCATGACTACAGCGAGGATCAGCCGGAGATGGTGTGCATCGGCCATGACCATTATGTCTATGGCAATAAGAAAGAGATCGAAGAGTACAAAGCCATCCGCGATACCGATGTGCCGCTCAAATCCATCACCATTCTGGATCCCGATGCCCCCGACACCGCCGAGCGCATCGAGAATCAGGTGATCATCAACGAGGAGATCCTGAATGCACCGCTGCATGATACCGGCAGTGCCTGGTATGCCGTCGGCGCGTTCTTCCTGCCGATCGTCGGCCTCATCGCCGGCTGGATCTTCCGTCATCACAACTATATCCGCAACTATAAAGCCTGCCGCAAGGGTGCGATCATCGGTCTGATCGTGTTTGCCGCGATCGTTCTGCTGTTCGTGATCGCCCTGCTGCTGACGCTGATCTGACCGCTGGAGGGCAAAAGGATGAACCGTAGGATACCCGGGTATCGTGCGCCGGATCCCAAGCCCGTCGAAAAGGTCGAACTATCTGAAAAACACTTCACCCTGAGGCTCGTGATCGTGATCGCGAGCCTCGCGGTCGCTTTGGTGGCCATCGGCTTCGGTATTTACGGCCTGCTGACCACCGAGGCCGGCTGGCGGGAGATCGCCGCCACCGCATACGAGGAGGGCAACCTCAGTTCGGAATTCGTGTTTCAGTATGAGCTCGGCCGTGACGGGCGTTCCGCCACGAAGGAATACAAGCAGCTTACCGCGTATTATACCGATTTGGTGAACGAGGCCTACCACCTGTTCCACAGCGAGGAATGTGTGGAAGGTGTCCACAATGTGGCGTGGCTGAACGCTCACCCCAACGAGACCGCCACGGTGAGCGAGACACTGTATCAGGCGTTTTCGCTCATGCAGGAGCGGGATAGCCGCCTGCTGTATCTCGGCCCGGTCTATGCTGATTACGCCTGCCTGTACCTTTGCGAAAACGATACCGACAGCGCAGACTACGATCCCTACCGCAATGCCGAGGCGGCCGCCTATTATGCGGCGGTGTGCGCCTTTGCGGGCAGCGATGACCACATCAAGCTGGAACTGCTTCCCGGCAATCAGGTGCGGCTGTCGGTCTCGGCGGAATATCTCGCCTTTGCCGAGCAGCATCACATCGGCACGTTTATCGACTTTGCCTGGCTGAAAAACGCCTTTATCGCCGATTTTCTGGCCGATCGGCTGACCGGTGCCGGCTACACGGCCGGCTACCTGCTCAGTTACGACGGCTATGCCCGCGGACTGGATGACACCCCGTACACCTACGGCATTTACGACAAATCCGCCGATGGCGTGTATCCGGCCGCCCGCGTCACCCCGACGCAGAGGGCCGCCGCAGTCACCCTGCGCGCCTATCCGACCGAGCCGCTCGATGATTTTCGCTTCTACGTGAGCGATTCCGGCTTCATCCGCACCCCCTATATCGACCCGGCCGACGGATTCGACCGTGCCGCCGTGAGTGATCTGTTCGTCTATTCTCCCGGTGGCAGCTGCGCCGGGATCGCGTTGGCGGTCGCGCCGATCTATACGAGCGATACGCTGGATGAGCAGGCACTCTCTGCCCTGCAGGGGGAGGGGATACGGTTCGTCTGCTGCGTCGACCGCACCGTGCGGTATAATGATCCGACGCTTTCGCTCACCGACCTTTTCAGTCAGAACGGCGTGACCTATACCGCCCGCCTTGTCAACTGATGGCATCAAAACGCCCCCGCCGCTCGGCGGGGGCGTTTTTCATGTTTTTACAAATGCCTGCTTGCTATTGACAAGACGAGAGAGACGATGTATAATATATTCGCAAAGCAAAAACGCTTGTTGCAAAACACATGATTTAAATAAAGGAGGAGCGGTTATGCTCACCATTCGCAATCTGACCAAAACCTACGGCGGCAAATGCGCGGTAGACGATCTGTCACTGCATATCTGTCCGGGCGAGATATACGGCTTCATCGGCCATAACGGCGCCGGCAAGACGACCACCCTCAAAAGCGTGGCGGGCATTCTGGCGTTCGATAAGGGCGAGATATGGGTGAACGGTATATCCATGGCGGAGCATCCGCTCGAGTGCAAGCGGCAGATCGCCTATATTCCGGACAATCCCGACCTCTACGATTACATGACCGGCATCCGCTATCTGAACTTCGTGGCGGACATTTTTGCCGTGTCGGCCGCAGACCGGCAGGCGCGCATCGCCACCTACGCCGACGCATTCGGTCTCACGGCCGATCTGGCACAGCCGATCGCGGCCTATTCCCACGGCATGAAGCAGAAACTGGCGATCATTTCGGCACTCATCCACGAGCCGAAACTGATGCTGATGGATGAGCCGTTCGTGGGGCTGGACCCCAAGGCCGCCCATGTGCTTAAGGAACTGATGCGCGGCATCTGCGATGCGGGCGGCGCCATCTTTTTCTCCACCCATGTGCTGGAGGTGGCCGAAAAGCTGTGTGACAAGGTGGCCATCATCAAGGACGGGCGCCTCATCCGCAGCGGCACCATGGACGAGGTCAAGGGAGACGAGAGTCTGGAAGCCGCGTTTTTGGAACTGGAAGAATGAGAAAGCCGCTGTGTGACCTCGGAAGGGAGCGAAGTGACCTGTGTTCAAGACCTTGCTGAAAAAGCAGTTTCTGGAACTGAATGCCTTTTATTTTCAGGATAAGCGCACCGGCAAACATCGTTCGCCCATCGGCGTGTTGCTGTTCGTGCTGCTGTTTTTGCTCGTGTTCGCCACGGTGGCGGGAATGTTCTTCCTGTTGGGTTCCGCGTTGGCACCGGTCATGAGCGCGCTGGGGCTCGGCTGGCTCTATTTTGCCCTGATGGGGCTGATCGCCCTGTTCTTCGGCGTGTTCGGCAGTGTGTTCAACACCTATGCCGGGGTGTATCACGCCAAGGATAACGAACTGTTGCTGTCCATGCCCATCCCGCCCTCGAAGATCCTTTTGACGCGCATGGTCGGCGTCTATGCCATGGGTCTGCTCTATGAGGCGCTGGTGCTGGTGCCCGGGATCGTGTCGTGGTATGTGTTCGGCGGCGTGGCCGTCAATGCGGTCGCTTTGATATTTCAGCTTTTGCAGGTACCGCTGCTCGGCTTCGTGGTGCTGGCGCTCACCTGCGGGCTGGGGTGGCTGGTGGCGCTGATCGCCTCCCGGATCCGGAACAAGAGCTTCTTCACCGTGCTGTTTACTCTGCTGTTTTTGGCCGTATACTATCTTGTCTATTTCAAGATCAGCGAATATCTGGAACTGCTTCTGGCCAATGTCGGTCAGGTAGGCGCGGCCATCAAGGCGGCGGTCTACCCGGCCTATCTGTTCGGCTGTGCGGCGATGGGGGAGTGGTTGCCCATGCTGGCCACGGCGGCCATCGCGGCGGCGCTCTTCGGGCTGACATGGTGGGTGCTCTCGCGCTCCTTCACCGGCATCGTGACCACGCAGCGCGGGGAAAAGAAGACCGTTTACCGCGCAGAGCCCATGAAGGTCTCCGGTGTCCGCCGGGCGCTGCTGCAGCGTGAGTGGCGCCGCTTCCTGGCGAGCCCCACCTATATGCTCAACTGCGGGCTGGGCGTGCTGCTGATGCCGATAGCGACGGTGGTGCTGATCGTGAAATCCGGCGACCTGCACACACTGATCAGCACATTGGGCGCAGGACTGCCCGAGATCACCGCTTTCATCCCGCTGGTCGTGGCGGCATTCGTGATGCTGTTCATTTCCATGGGGCCGGTCACCGCTCCCTCCGTCTCGCTGGAGGGCAAAACGCTGTGGATCGTGCAGTCACTGCCCGCCCGTGCGTGGGATGTGCTGCTGGCCAAGCAGCACCTGCACCTGCTGCTCATCGCGCCCATCGGGATGGTGGCTGCAGCCGTGGCCTGTGTCGTGGTGCGTGTGTCGTGGCTGAACACCATCTGTGTGGTGGCGCTGACGGCGTTGTTCACCTGCTGTATGTCCGCGCTCGGGTTGACGCTGAATCTGAAAAAGCCCGTCCTCAACTGGACGAACGAGACCGTGCCTGTCAAGCAGAGCACGGCCGCACTGTTGGTCATATTCGGCGGTTGGGCGCTGGCGGTACTGTTGGTCGCGCTCTATTATCCGCTTCGTCAATTTCTGAGTGCCACCGTGTGGCTGCTCATCTGGATCGTCCTGTTGGCGGCGGCCGTCTGGGCACTGAATCGCTGGCTCAAACACCGCGGCACGGCCATTTTTAAAACGCTTTGATAGGGGGTAGCTTTTTGAAACGATTGCTCGCATGGATTTTGACAGCGGCACTGCTGTGCAGTATAACGGCTTGTCATCCGGCCGTAAAACCGGGCGATGATACCCACCCCACGCAGCCTACGCTTCCCGAGCCGCAGGAGGTGCCGGATAATCGGCAGCCTACGGGCGTTTGCGGCATCTATACGCTGGGCGATCCGCTCGAATACGGCGGCAACCTCACCGTGACGGAAGCGGGCGGTGTACTGCTGTACTCCTTTACAGTCGGCGGCATGGACGGCGCCGAGATACAGCTGCT
>JAZRVU010000035.1:0-2918 GCA_045599305.1 Acutalibacteraceae bacterium
TGCGCATGATATCCTGCACCTGCTGCACATGGATGCCCTCATAGATCGGGGTGCCGTAGATGTTGAACATATTGGGGCAGGCGGCACCTTCCGCCGCCGTGATGCCGATCCACGAATTGATGAGGGTGATGTTTTCCGCGCCGGACCAGGTCGTGCCGGTCTCACCGACCTGTATGGTGGGGGGATAGTTGATGAGCGCGCTCTCCGACTGCTCGGGGTACCAGAACGCGAGATTCTGCACCGAACTGCTCTGGGCGAGGGTGACGAAAGGCGTCGAGTTGCCGTCTTTGGTACTCTTGCCGTAATAGGCTAAAATGGTGCCGCCGATGGGACTCTTACCGTCCGGCTCCGACCAGTCGCCGCACAGGGTGCAGCCGGTGGGCACGGTGATCTCGCTGTAGCAGGGCCACACGCCGGCGGGAATATACACCGCACCGCCGCCGGCTCTCTGCATCCCGTCGAGCAGACTCTGGATGACGTTCGCATAGTCGGTGATGCTGTCGGAGACGTAATCGCCGAGCGAATAGCCCGCCACCGTGACCCCATCGGAGGAGGTGAAGGCCTGCCATGTCGGCGCATCCGGCAGGAAGCTGCCGTCGCCGATGGGGGTCTCCTCACCGTCGATGTCCGCGTCCTCGGTGTAGATCAGCTGAGCATTGACGAACTTCACCATGCAGGTGGCGCCGTTGCAGCCGCTGATGCCGTTGATGTAAATGCGGAAGAAATTCCAGTTTTCCGGGCGGAAGCTGCCGCCCGTGGCGGTGGTGAACTTATCGAGCGGCATGACCACACGGGACCATTCCCCGTTTTTCCACGGGAAAGAGGTGACCTTCGCGAGTTCCTCCTTGTCACAGAAGGCGCCGGAGGTGATCTCCGTCTGTCCGCCGTGGCCGCCATTCTCCAGTTTGTTCGCGAGCGTGGCGTTATCGGTATAGAAAAACACATCAAGCTGGATCGCCAGTTTGCCGGCCGTCTTGGCCGTGTAGCCGTACTGCGTCAGGTCGATCGGATCCCACGTCCCGCCGACCGAGACGAGCGAGGCGGAGGTGTCGCTGTTCAATGTGGTCACCTGCTTGACGGAATAGTCGAGCGAAATGGGCAGCGGCTGCGGATCCTCTGCGGCCACGGAGAAGGTGATCCCCGCCGCGCAGCAGCACAGCAGCGCCGCCGTCAGGAAAAGCGCGAGCGTCCGTTTGCATGTCTTCATCATGTACGTCCCTCATTTCAGTCATATTTGAACAAGTCTGCGAATAGCATACCATGTTTTCGGCGGACTGTCAATTCATCCGTGCAAAAAAGCATTGACAAGCCGCGCGGGATATGATATGCTGATGTAAAGCGTTGAAGAAGAGGAGTAGCGTGAACACGCGTCCAAAGGGAGCAGAGAAGAGTGAGACCTCTGCGGCGGCGGTCATGGCGAAGAACACTTCGGAGCTGCAACTGAACCCCGCTCTGCGGGCAGTAGGTGTCGCCGTACGCCGTGCGTTAAACGGGCCCGCTTTGTCGGAAGTGAGGGGCTCCTTCGGGGGCAATTTAGGTGGTACCGCGGATGGGAAGACCGTTCGTCCTAAAAGGATTTGGGGCGTGCGGGCTTTTTTATATGCTGCCCGCATAGGAATCGTTTAGAAAGGTTGGGCATGACATGAAAGGGTTATATCTGAAAGACGGATATCGTTCCGTATTGTCGCTGCGCGACACGCAGCGCGCCATCAAGATGGTGAAGGACGGCTTCGAGCAGCGGCTGGCCGCCGCGCTGGGGCTCGACCGCGTGAGCGCACCGCTGATCGTCTCGCACAAGAGCGGCATCAACGATGACCTCAACGGTGTGGAGCGCAAGGTCGCCTTCGATCTCAAGGAGATCCCCGGCGAGGAGATGGAGATCGTGCAGTCGCTGGCCAAGTGGAAGCGCATGGCACTGCGCGATTACGGCTTCGCGGCCGGCGAGGGGCTCTACACCGACATGAACGCCGTGCGGCGGGACGACGATATGGACAATCTGCACGCGGTGCTGGTCGATCAGTGGGACTGGGAACTTGTGCTGCGGGAAAATGAGCGCTGCGAGGCGTTCCTGCGCCGGACGGTGCAGAAGATCGCTCACGTCATCGCCGACACCAAGGAGGCGGTGTGCGCCGTCTACCCCGCCCTGACCGAGGAAATCTGCCGCGAGGTGTATTTCATCACTTCGCAGGAACTGGAGGATCGCTTCCCCGATCTGGACGGCAAGGGCCGTGAGGCGGCGATCGTGAAAGAGCACAAGACGGTGTTCATCATGCAGATCGGCGGCAAACTGAAGAGCGGTAAGCCGCACGACGGCCGGGCACCGGACTACGACGACTGGTCGCTCAACGGTGACCTGTTGCTGTGGAGCGAGGTGTTGGAGCGGCCGGTGGAGCTCTCCTCCATGGGCATCCGCGTCAACGCCGAATCCCTGCGCCGCCAGCTGCAGCTCGCGGGGTGCGAGGAGCGGCTGCAATTCCCCTATCACCGCGCCGTGGCGGCGGGCGAACTGCCGCTCACCATCGGCGGCGGCATCGGGCAGTCCCGCATCTGCCTGCTGCTGCTGGAAAAACTGCACATCGGCGAGGTGCTCTCCTCGGTGTGGTCGGATGCCGACCGCGCCGCCTGCGCCAAGGCCGGCGTGCCGCTGCTGTAAAACCGAAAGCCCGTTCCCGGTGGGGAACGGGCTTTTTTCATGCCCCGCGCAAGTCATCGGACTGCGCGCCGAAAACGGCTCTGTTTTAACGCTTTGCCCCAACTGTTGAAAAAGCGCCGGAAAACAAAGAAACCGGCCGGAAAAGTTGCTTTTTCCGGCCGTTTTTCTCTTGTCAAAACACGATCAGATGAGCTCCAGGATCGCCATTTCCGCAGCGTCACCGCGGCGGTTGCCGGTCTTGATGATGCGGGTGTAGCCGCCGTTG
>JAZRVU010000036.1:0-32737 GCA_045599305.1 Acutalibacteraceae bacterium
TATATATTCCCCATCCTGCGGCTAACAGCACAAGCGCTATCAGAATCACGGAAATGATCTGCACGAACCGCCGCCTGCGCAGCAGGGATCGGCTTTCTGCTTCGCTCATGCCGTCCACAAAGGCGGCGGCATATTCCTCCGGCTGCCCGATGTGAGCTGCCACGGCGGCCTCGTCGGCGTCGGGATGCTCCTGCAGGAAATCGGTGATATGCGCCTTCAGTTCGCCTGTCAGACGGGAGCGGAATGCCCGGGGACATTTTGCGGTGATCCGGCGGCAGAAGCGGCGGATCTGTCTGTCATTCATGCGTCAAATACCTCCTTGTGGTCGGCGATCTCCAAAATAGCAAGCACTTTGGCGCCGATATTTCGGCAAAAGTTTTCCGCTTACCAGTTGTATTCCTGTGGGCTATCCGGCGGGGCGGACGCGGTCGGTTGCGTGGTCGCTGTGGTGACGGGGACATGGATCACTTCGTCGCCGACATACCATACCGTTTCGGTGTGCTCCATGCCTCTTCCATTGCCGCCTATGTATTCCTCTACATAATAGATTGGCGTGGTGGCAGAACGCTTGGTCAGCTGCCACACGGTCACGCAGGCCGTTGCCAGTATCAGCAGAGCCGCGGCGATGACAGTGCCGCGTATGAGCCGCCGCCTGCGCAGCAGGGATCGGCATTCTGTCTCACTCATGCCGTCTACGAAGGCGGCGGCATACTCCTCCGGCTGCCCGATGTGAGCCGCCAGGGCGGCCTCGTCGGCGTCGGGATGTTCCTGCAAAAAGTCGGCGATATGCGCCTTCAACTCGCCCTTCAGGCGGGAGCGGAACGCCCGGGGACATTTTGCGGTGATCCGGCGGCAGAAGCGGCGGATCTGTCTGTCATTCATGCGTCAAAAACCTCCTTTAAGTCGGTGATCCCCAAAACGGCAAGCACTCCGCCGCAGGTCTCCAGATATTCCCGGCGAATTTGCGCCAGATATTCTTTTCCCTGCGGCTCCAGATGATAGTACACCCGGGTACGCCGTTTTCCCACCAACTCCTGCCGGTCGGTGATGATCCCTTTTTCCAGCAGACGGTACAGGGTGGGGTACATGGAACTCTCGTGCAGTTCATAGCGTCCGCCGCTGCGGCGGCTCAACTCCTGCGAAAGCTGATAGCCGTACATATCCTCCTCGCTCAGCAGGGTGAGCAGCAGCAGTTCCGCCGAACCGCGTTTCACATTTTCCGAAATGGCCATTTCGTTTTTCTCCTTGTGCTACTCAAACCGGTTAATCCAATTATAGCGGCAATATTTCTCCGTGTCAATACTATACACGAAAATATATTGTTGACAAATATCAAATAATGTGGTACTATGGCAATGGAAAGAGCCGCGCTTGCTCCCCACTTGTGTGGTTTCTTCCGGCAATGCGGATGTGTTGGCGCCGGCGCATCCGATCATACACCCATATTTCATTGCAGGAGGCGATGCGGATGAAACGGTTTATAAAATGTCTGCGGCTGAATGTCCGGCAGATCGTGAAAAAGCAGTTTCTTTTGTTTCTTATTCTTTTGGGGCTGCTCGCCATGCTGTTCTATGGGGTGCAGCAGTCCATTTCGTTTTCCATGACACACTACGACTATGTCGACCGGTTTTTCGACCGCACGCAGGAGAATTATTACGGCCTTGTGTTGAATTCGCGATATAACTCGTATGCCTGTTCGTTTCAACTTTACCGGCCGCTTTGGCAGGAACTCTATGACGTGTGTGGGGCGGTGCCGCTATCACCGACGACATACTGGAGTTCGGACAATCTGGAGTCTTTCACCTACCCGCAGGAGGTGCTGGACATCGTGCCCGCCATGCGGGAGGGGCGGTGGCTCACGGCAGAGGACGCGCTGCTGCATAACTGCGTGGTCAGCACCGCGGCAGCACAGCAGCATCCGATCGGGTCTGTGATCACGGAAAATTTCGGCGAAGGCGTGGCAGTAGACTATGTGGAATTTCATGTGGTGGGGGTGCTGGACGAGGGAGAAAAGCCGTTTGAAAGCGGCGCAACCTATGATCCGTACTGCTTGAGTAGTTTTGTGCAACTCGACCGTGAGGACGCTGCCGCGTTCGCAGTCATTCCCGTAGAGGCGAGCCGTTTCAAAAAACTGGGCACCTCCATGTGGTTTCGCACCGATAAGCCGTTTGAGGAGATGCAGGAGCTGCTCAAGCCGTACGGCACCCTGTTCACCATGGAGCAGTTGGTGTCGATCTACAAGCATGACTGCATCAAGGGGATCTTTTCGTCTTCGCCCATCTATGTGATATTGCTGGCGGTCTCGCTGATCGCCACCGTCAGCGTCATGGTCATCAATTTCGGCCGCAACCGGCGGCAGTATGCCGTGATGTATCTGCTGGGGCAGTCGGGCGGGATGCTGATGGCCTGCGCCATGGTCATCTACATCGGCACCGTGCTGGCGGCGTTCGGGCTGGCGGCGCTGTATGTGCTCCTCACCGCCACCGTCTCGGTCTCGGTGGCGTGGTGGATCGCGGCAGGCGTGGCCGCGCTGGCCATGCTCATCCTGAGTGCGGTGGTTTGGGCGTTCTTCCGTAAAAGTCCCATGCAGCTGTTTACCGACAGCAAGTGAAACGGAGGCAATGGATATGAAACGAATAGGGTTGGCGTTCAAGCTCTGGTGGGCGGGCTATCGCGCTCACCGGGCCCTGTGGTGGCTGATGGCCGTAACGCTGGTCGGTTGCTGCGGGATGTTCCTCTATGTGTTTTTGCAGCCGTACCTCGAGGCACGCTGCTCGGTCTATTATAATCTCACCAATATGCACACACAGATCACCATTTACGGCACGGCCACCGAGGAGGAACTGGCGGACGTCTATGAGGCGCTCTCCAAAAGCCGTGTGGTGGATTACTATATGCCGAAAAAGCGGCTGGAGCAGCCTGTGCAGGATATGATCGGCAGTGTGTCCACCGTCGTGCCCGTGCGGTTGAGCCTTTATGCGTTCCAGTATAGTGATATGCTGTGCCAAAGCCGCCACGGCGAGCCACTGGACGGGTACATGTATCTCAACACGAAATACACCTTTCAATATATGCTGCCGTTTGTGCAGAACGATGAGGTGCAGGCGGATTCCCTCACGCTCAGATACCAATGCGGCATCTGGGGGGATGAGTTGTTCGATATGTTGATCTCCGAGGGGGATTTTCAAAAACTCGACCGCCCGGTCAGCAGCCTTCTCTACGGCATCTCGCCCACGGCGACGATGGCCGATGTGGAGGCGCTCAACGAGCGGCTGGCGCAGTTGCTGCCGCAGAAAAAGATCAAGTGCAAAGTGACGATGGACAAATCACTGGGAGTGTCCTCCCACGCGTGGTGGTATTATGTGCGGGATATCGGCGTGGGCGGCGTCGTTTTTGCCTGCATCATCATCTGGGCACTGCTGTTCCACTATCAACTGCAGCTGCGCGGACGTGATCTCACCGTGGCGCGGCTGGTGGGCTGTCGCCGTTGGCAGCAGTTCTTCATGCTGGTGGTCGAGGGCCTGCTCAATGCCGTGCTCACCTTTGTGCTGACAATGGGCGGCTATTCGCTTTACCGCCTGCTGTTCGTGCGGGAGGCGCCGCGGATCATCTGGCAGTTGTGGGGCGATGTGTGGCCGGTGGCGGCGTTCATCACGGTCGTCGGTGCGGCGGTGGGGGTGCTGGTGGCACTGACCACGCTGTGGCGGCCGCTGCCTCTCGCGGGAAAGGACGGTAGTTTATGAGTAACCGATTGAAGGAGGATACATATATGCTGACGATAGAACTGAACGGGATCGGCAAGACCTATGCCATCGGGCGGGCGGCCTCCTGCCGTGCGCTGGAGGATGTGTCCCTTTCGGTCAGCGAAGGGGAGTTCATTGCCGTGGTGGGCAAGTCCGGTGCGGGCAAATCCACCCTGCTTCACATTCTCGGCGCCATGGAAAAGCCGACCGAGGGAGAGTACCTGCTCAACGGCATTGATGTGACCAAGGCGGGCGACGGCAAGCTGGCCCGCCTGCGCAATCAGTACATGGGCTTCGTGCTGCAGGAATTCGCGCTCATCAACGATCTCACCGTGCTGGAAAACGTGCTGCTGCCCGCCTATTTCGGTGATGGGTCGCTGCGCCGCGCACGCGAGCGGGCCGTCACGCTGCTCGAGCGGGTGGGGCTTTCGGCGCTGCGCGGCAAGCGGGCGCGCTACCTTTCGGGCGGCGAGCGGCAGCGCGTGGCCATCGCCCGGGCGCTCATCAACGACCCGGCGCTGCTGCTGGCTGACGAGCCGACCGGCAACCTCGATTCCCAGACGGCGGAGAGCATCTTCTCGCTGTTCGGACAACTGCGCGATGAGGGCAAGACCATCATCATGGTCACCCACGATAACGAGTTGGCCGACCGCTGCGGCCGCACCGTCCGTCTCGCAGACGGACGGCTGGCGGACTGTAATGCCGGCCGCCGACTGAGACAGATTTCTTCTCTTTTAGAATAGGGTGGGTACGTCCTCGCCTTTTGGCGGGGGCGTACTCATTTTTTGGAAAAAGTGTTGTAACGGCGGCAAAAGTGTGATATATTAGTGATAGCGTATACTATCATATTTTTTAGGAGGAATGTATCATGACTTCGCTTCGCAAGTACATCGCGGAATTCATCGGCACCTTCGTGCTCGTGCTGTTCGCCTGCGGCACCGCCGCAGTGGTGGGCTGCTCGGCTTCGGCCGGCACGGGCTATCTGCTCACGGCGCTGGCCTTCGGCCTCGTCATCGTGGCCATGGCCTATTCCATCGGCAATGTGTCCGGCTGCCACATCAATCCGGCGGTCTCCATCGCCATGCTGGTCAGCGGCAAACTGTCCTTCAAAGACTTTGTGGGTTACATCGTTGCACAGTTCGCGGGCGCCATCGCCGGTGCCGCGGTGCTGATGGCCTTTGTGGGCCGCGACAGCGGTCTGGGCGCCAATGCGCTGTATAACGGGGACATCCTCGCTTCTCTGCTTATCGAGATCATCCTCACCTTCGTGTTCGTGCTGGCCATTCTGGGTGTCACCTCCAAGGAAGGCTATTCCGGCGTGGCCGGTCTCGTCATCGGCCTCACCCTCACGCTGGTGCACATTCTGGGCATCAGCTTCACCGGCACCTCCGTCAACCCCGCGCGCAGCTTCGGCCCTGCGCTGCTGATGGGCGGCGACGCGCTGAAGAATGTGTGGGTGTTCATCGTGGCTCCGCTGGTGGGCGGTGTGCTCGCCGCGCTGGTCTACAAGTTTCTGGACCCCAAGGCAAAGGATTGAGGAGGCACCCGCATTGAACGCACTGGACGAATTTATCCTCGCCGAAAATGACAAACGGGTGGATTTTTACTGGGAGGCATTTGCCAAGGAAGTGATGGCGGCGCAGACGCCGGAGACTTTCACCCTGCTCTTTGCCACCGATCCGCACTATATCCGCCGCTATCCGCGCTATGTCCCCGCCCTGCGCAAGGTCGAGGAGATGGTGGCCTTTACCGGCAAGGTGGGGGTCGATCTGCTGGCCATCACCGGTGACCTTGCGGACGGCAACGTGCCGCTCGACCTCGAATACCGCGACCTTTACGACCTCGTGTCGGTGGTGCGGGGGGCGAAGTCGCGCGCGGTGGTGCTCTCCCGCGGGAATCACGACGACTGCGCGTGGTTCGCCTGTCAGCACGATCTGCCGGCCGACGGCAGCGTCATCACCGATGAGCAGTGGTACACCCATGTGGTCAACCCCATCCGGGTGCAGTACCCCATCCTGACGGACGATCAGAACCCCGCCGCCGGTTATTACGCGGTGGATGACCCGGTGCATAAGATCCGGGTGCTGAATCTGAACACCAGCGATATGCCGTGGGTGCTCAACGATGAGGGCAAGTTCTATGACCGTTCGCTGGTGGGGCAGTGGTGCTTCGGCCTGCGGGAAAAACAGCTTCGCTGGATCGCCCGTATGCTGCAGCTGCCCGACGAGGGCTGGTCGGTGCTGTTCATGTCCCACGCCTGCCCGTTCAAGTGCGAGGAGCCGGTGCACAATGCCGACCTGTTTGCCGCGCTGATCGACGCTTACCGCGACGGTACCAAGGGCACGCTCACGAGCGAGGATGCACATTTCCCCGCCACGGTGCCCTTCGATTTCACCGCCAACCGTTCGCACGATCTGCTGCCCTATCTCTACGGTCACGTCCACCGCGACGAGGTATCCACGGCGCACGGCCTCACGCTGGTCGCCACGCAGAATCTGCTCGGTGCCATCAACCCGCCCGGCAGCACCACCGGCCATTTCGACTGTATGCTGCTCGACAAAGTGAACCGCGTGCTCACCTGCAAGCGGTGCGGCCTGCCCGAGCAAAACCGCGAGATCCGTTTCTGAACGCAAAAAAAGACCTGCCGACGGCAGGTCTTTTTTTGCGTTATTCCGTTACGCCGAGCAGTTTCTGCATGCGGCGATAGGCTTCTTTCGGCTCGCCCACGGTGTGTTCGTCCGTCATGTTGACAAGGCCGAAATGCCCTTCCGGCTCCCATCCGTCCGGCTTTTGATTCTGGCGGTTGGGCTCGTCCAGCAGTTCATAGAGGATCACGGCCTTGATGCAGGGGATCGCCTGCAGCGTCTTGCAGTAGTCTTCAATGATGTCGGCCTGTTGCTGTTCGGTGTAGGGCCCTTTGAAAATATTCATGTTGCACTCGGCCAGCATGATCTCGCTGTCGGGGTAGCGGGCGGCCATACGGCCGAAAAACTCGGCGTGGTCAAAGCCCTCGGGGTCGTACATGTTGAAAGCCACCACGTCAAATTTCAGACCGGCGTCGAAGCACCAGTCCACTGCCGGGAAGTGGCGGCCGGCCACGGTCGTCACCAGTTTGGCCTGCGGCGCCAGGCGGCGGAAGATGCGCACCGCCTTTTCCATCCGCTCCATCACATAGGCCTTGCGTTTGGGATTGTAAAAATCCTCCGATTGGCCGGTGTGGTCGCCGTTTTCGTTGTAGAGCTTGTCATCGTCCCCCCAGAAGCACCAGCAGTCCACCTCGTTGAAGATCTGGAAGTAGTCGAAATCGTCCTTCAGATTTTCGGCCACGTAGGTCATGTCCCGTTCGATCTCCTCCACCGGGACGCGCAGACGGTCGAGCACCAGCATCGTCTTCATCCCGCGGGCACGGCAGTCGGCCGCCACAGTGCGGATGTAGACGAGTTCCTCCTCGTTGAAGGGGGTGTAGTTGATGCGGTAGATGGTGCTGCCCATTTCGGCGGCCAGTGCCACCGCTTTCTCCTGATTGTCACGGTAGGCGACGTAGCCCCTGTTGTGGGCGTTCACCCCCCACAGGATCTTGTCACTCAATTCGCGTGCCATGCCAAAGCCTCCTTATTCCGTCACACCGAGCAGCTTCTGCATACGGTGATAGGCCTCCTTCGGCTCGCCCGCGGTGGTGGCGTCCACCATGTTGACGATGCCGAAATGCGCCTCTTTTTCCCACACGTCATCCTTTTGCAGAATGGGCTCGTCCAGCAGTTCGTAGATCATCACGGCTTTCATGCGGGGGAACTCCTGCAGCATCTTGCAGTAGCGCTCCACCGTGTCGGCCTGCTGCTGCTCGGTGTAGGGGCCCTTGGAGGCGGGATGGTTGCATTCGGTGATCATGAAATCACTGTGGGGATACCGCTGCGCCATTTTGTTAAAGAAGGCGGCGTGGTCGAACAGGTCGGGCTCATAGATGTTGAAGGCCACGATGTCAAAGGACAGCCCCGCTTCAAAGCACCAGTCCACCGCCGGGAAATGGCGGCAGGCCACGGTCGTCACCAGTTTGGCTTCCGGTGCCAGACGCCGGAAGATGTGCACCGCCTTTCCCATCCGCTCCATCACATAGGCCTTTCGTGCGGGATTGTAAAAATCCTCCGTCTGGCCGGTGGGGTCTGCCTGCGGGTTGTAAAGACTGCCGTCGTCGGTGCGGTAGCACCAGCAGTCCAGTTCGTTGAAGATCTGGAAATAGTCGATATCGTCCTTCAGGTTTGCGGCCGTGAAGGTCATGTTGTGCTCCACATCCTCAAGCGGGATGCGAAAGCGATCCAGCACCAGCATCACCTGCATGCCGCGGGCATGGCAGTCGGCCGCCACACCGCGGACATAGGCGATCTCCTCATCGCTCGTGGGGTTGCAGTTGATGCGGTAGATGGTGCTGCCCATCTCGGCGGCCAGCCTCACCGCCAGCGCCTGATTGTCGCGGTAGGCGACAAAGCCTCTGTGGTGGGCGTTCACCCCCCACAGTACCTTGTCGCTCAATTCTCGTGCCATGCCAAAGCCTCCTTATTCGGCCACGCCCAGCAGTTTCTGCATGCGGCGATAGGCTACCTTCGGCTCGGCAGGGTCGTTGTTTTCGTCGGTGTGGACCACGCCGAAATGCGCCTCGCCGTAGTACTTTTCTCCCTCTACCGAGGGCTGATCCAGCAGTTCATAGATGATGACGCCCAGCATCCGCGGGGAATCGTAGTCGCTGATGGCGCGGCAGAAATTTTCGAGCCAGTCGGCCTGTTCCTCCTCACTGCCCATGCCGTTGAGGAAGGGGTAGTCGCACTCGGCGATCATGAAATCGAAGCCGGGGAATTTCTCCTCCAGCATCCGGAAGAAGCCGTGATAATCCCACAGTTCATAGTTGTCCACCGCGATGATGTCCCACTTGAGGCCGGCTTCCACATAGAATTCGTTCATCACATAGTGGCGGGCACCGAAATTCACCACGGTGCGGCCGGTGTGGGGGACGCTGTTAAAGCCCTTGAGCGCGGCGGTCATCCGGCGCACGGCAATGGCCACCCGTTCGGGGTTATAGTAACTGCGGGACATCCCCGTCCAGTCGGTCAGGTCGTAAAATTCCTTGCCGTCGCTCGTCAGCGAGCACCAGCAGTCGATCTCGTTGAAGATCTGGAAGAATTCGATCTCGTTGCCGAGCTCGCGGGCGGTGAACGCCATGCGCGCCTCGATCTCCTCGTCTGTGCCGTCAAAGGCGTCCATCACCAGCATCACCTGCATGCCCAGCGCGTGGCATTTCTGCACGATGCCCCGGACATAGGCGATCCCTTCGGCGTTGGAGGGATTGTGATTGAAGCGGTAGACGGTGCTGCCCATGTCGGCGGCCAGCTGCAGGATCCTGTCGATATTTTCCGCTTTGTAGGCGGCGTAACCGCAGTTGTGGCCGTTGACGCCCCAGAGCATATCTTCACGCAATACTCTGCCCATGTCGGTCTCCTTATTCGGTCACGCCCAGCAGCTTCTGCATGCGGCGATAGGCCACCTTCGGCTCGGCGGGGTCGTTGTGCTCGTCGGTGTGGACAATGCCGAAATGCGCCTCGCCGTAGTATTTCTCCCCTTCCAAAGTGGGCTGGTCGAGCAGTTCATAGATGATGACGCCCAGAATATGGGGGGATTCGATCGCATTGATGGCCAGGCAGAAATTCTCCAACCAGTCGGCCTCCTGCTCCTCGGTGGCCATGCCGTTGAGGAACGGATAGTTGCACTCCACGATCATGAAATCGAAGCCGGGGAATTTGTCCGCCATCATCTTGAAGAAGCCGGCGAAGTCCCACTGCTCATAGTTGTCCACCGCCATGATGTCCCACTTGAGCCCTGCCTCCACATAAAACTCCATCATGCCGCTGTGGCGGGCGCCGAAGTTGATGACGGTGCGGCCGGTGTGGGGGACGCTGTCAAATCCCTTGAGGGCGGCCGTGGCCTTTTCCACCGCCTCGCGCACGCGGTTGGGGTTATAGTAACTGCGGGACATACCCGTCCAGTCGGTCAGATCATAAAAGCCCTTGCCGTCGTCGGTGCGGGAGCACCAGATGTCGGTCTCGTTGAAGATCTGGAAAAATTCGATCTCGTTGCCGAGATTGCGGGCGGTGAACGCCATGCGCGCCTCGATCTCGGCGGGGGTGCCGCTGAAGCGATCCATCACCAGCATGAACTGCATCCCCAGCGCGTGGCACTTGTTCACCACATCCCGGATATAGGGGAGATCCTTCTCGCTGACGGGGTTGAAGTTGAAGCGGAAGACGGTGCTGCCCATGTCAGCCGCCAACTGCAGGATCTTGTCGATGTTTTCCGCTTTGTAGGCGGCATAGCCGCAGTTGTGGCCGTTGACGCCCCAAAGCATGTCCTCACGAAGTACTCTTGCCATAATATATCCTTCCTTTCATCCCGGCCGTCTGTCGGCCGGATCACGATTTGATTGTAGCATAAAAACTGCCCGAACGCAATGCTTTTCCCGTTGATTTTGCGTAAAAAATGTGATATGCTGATATCGGAAAGCAGGTGTTATGAAATGGCTGATATTTCAAAGATCGACAAAAATTTTGCGGTGTCCGCCTCCTGTGGGCACGATGACGTGGTGTTTCGTCCGGCGGGCACACCGCCCTTCCGGATGTACGGGCTGCTGCCCGGCGACGGGGACTGGCTGCGCATCCCCGCAGAGGTGGCCGCGGCGCTGAATCCCGGGCTGGCCTATCTCAATCAGCACACGGCCGGCGGACGGCTGCGCTTCACCACCGATTCGCCCTATGTGGCCATCCGGGTGACCTTGCGCGCCGCCGACCCGATGCCCCACTTTGCCCGCACCGGCTATGCCGGCTTCGATGTCTATGCACGGCAGGGGGAGGGGGAGCACTACCGCGGCACCCTCATCCCGGACATGACACATGACACCTATGAGGCGGCGGTGAATCTGCCGGGCGGCCTTTGCACGGTCACCCTCAACTTCCCGCTCTACGCCGGCGTACATACTCTCGAGGTCGGGCTGGCGGCCGGTGCCGCTGTCGGGGCGCCGGAGGACTACCGCTATTCTCTGCCGGTGGTCTATTACGGCTCCTCCATCACGCAGGGGGGATGTGCCTCCCGTCCCGGCAACAGTTACCAGAGCATCCTCTCCCGCCGGCTCTCATGCGATTTCGTCAACCTCGGCTTCTCCGGCAGCTGCAAGGCCGAGCCGGTCATGGCCGATTATCTGAAGACCCTGCCCATGTCGGTCTTTGTCTGCGATTACGACCACAACGCACCGGACGCGGACTATCTGCGTGCCACCCATTCGCCGCTCTATCACCGCATCCGCGAGGCACGGCCCGATCTGCCCATCCTCTTCATTTCGGCGCCGCTTGGTGCGCCGGACAAGTGGTGGGCGGCGCGCCGCGACGTGGTGGAGGCCACCTACCGTGAGGCGGTCGCGGCGGGGGACACCCACGTCGCCTATATCGACGGCGGCACCTTTGCCGCCGCGCTGGGCGGGGACAGCATCACCGTGGACGGCTGCCACCCCAACGATCTCGGCTTCTGGGCCATGGCCAACGGCATCGAGCCGGTGCTGCGCCGCCTTTTGGAGGAATGATGAATGGATAAGGAATTCATCCGCCGCGCCATCACCGCGGCGGCGGGGATACTGCCGCTGCGGCGCCGCATCCTGTTTGAAAGCAGTCCCGACCTCGCCTGCAACACCTATCCCGTGTTTTGCGAACTGCTGGCCGATCCCGCCATGGCGGATACCGACCTCGTGTGGCTGGTGAAGGAGCCCGCCCTCTGGCAGGAAAAATACCCGCAGAAGAACGTGCGCTTCGTGGCGTTCGACCCGGCCGATCCCCGGCAGAAGCGCCGGGCGATCCGGTTGTCGCTCACCTCGCGCTGCGTCGTCTTCTGCAACAAGGTGCTGTGGCCGCCGCGGCGCGGACAACTCTGTCTCTCGCTCGGGCACGGTTCGCCCATCAAGCAGTGCAAGGGCACCTACACCCCCGGCCGCTTCTGCAACCGCTGGCTCTATCCCTCGGAGGGCATCCGCGAGACGATGGAGGAGCAGCTCGGCTATCAGCCGGGGCAGGGGCTCTGCTTCGGATACCCCCGCAACGATGCCCTGCTGCACCCCGCCGGGGCGTTGGATAAACTGGTCGACCGCGCCGGCCGCCGCACGGTGTTCTGGCTGCCCACCTTCCGTCAGCATCAGCAGAGCAGCGCCGCGAATTACACTCTGCCCGGCTGCGGCCTGCCGCTGCTCACCGAGGAGGGCGCGCTCGAGCGGCTCAACGCCTGCCTGCAAAAGGAAAACGTGCTGCTCATCCTCAAGCCTCACCCCGTGCAGGATATGTCGGCCATCCGGGCGGGCAGCTTTTCCAATTTCGTGCTGCTCTACGATGACGACCTGCGCCGTGAGGGGGTACAACTCTACGAGGCGCTGGCCGATGCCGATGCCCTGCTGACCGACTATTCCTCCGTCTACTGCGACTATCTGCTCACCGGGCGGCCCATCGGCCTCACCTTCGACGATCTGGCGCAGTACGGGCAGAACCGCGGCTTCGTGGCGGAGGACATCCGCACCCTCGTGAAGGGCCGCGAACTCTACACCTTCGATGACCTTGCCGGCTTTATCGGGGAGGTGAGCCGCGGCGAAGACCCGGCCGCCGAGGCCCGCCGCACGGCGAACGACTACTATAACGACGTGAAGGACGGCAGTTCCGCCGCCCGCACCGCCGCCTATGTCCGCGATTTCATGAAAAAAGGAAAGGAATGATCCCGTATGACTCTGACCGAGGCGCGCCAAGCGCTCAAGACCCTGCAGGCGAAGATGGCCGCCTTTAACCATGCCATGGGGCTGATCTATTACGACGGCGCCACCACCGCCCCCAAGGGCACCGCCGCCAACCGCGGGCAGACGCTCGCCGTGCTCAGCGAGGAGAGCTACCGCCTGGCCACCGGTGAGGAAACGGTGGCGCTGCTGGATCTGCTCGATGCCCAAAAGGCCGATCTCACGGCCGAGGAACAGCGCGAGGTGGCGCTGCTGCTCAAGAGCATCCGCCAGATGCAGAAGATCCCGATGGACGAATATGTCGCCTATCAGCGGCTGCTGGTCGAGGCAGACGACGTGTGGCACACCGCCAAGGAGCAGAGCGATTTCGCCCTGTTCGAGCCGATTTTGACCGAGATCTTCGAGACCAACCGCCGCTTTGCCGGCTATATCGCCCCCGAAAAGGACCCCTACGATTACTGGCTGGGCGAATATGAGGAGGGCCTCTCCACCACCGTGTGCGACCGCTTCTTCAGGCAGGTGCGGGAGCGACTGGTGCCGCTGATCGCCAGGGTGACCGCCGCGTCGCCGGTGGACGACAGCCTGCTGCACGGCGACTTCCCCGAGCAGGCGCAGGAGGCGCTTTCGCTGTGGGTGATGGGCACCATGGGGCTGGATCTTGACCATGTGGGTCTGGCCACCACCGAGCATCCCTTCACCACCAGCCTCGGCTCGCATCTCGACGAGCGCATCACCACCCACTATTACCGCGACGATTTCTCCTCCTCTCTGTTCTCCGTCATCCACGAGGGCGGCCACGCCCTCTATGATACCGGCAGCCGCGGGGAGTTTGCCTTCACGGTGCTGGACGGCGGCGTCTCCATGGGCATCCACGAGAGCCAGAGCCGCTTTTACGAGAACATCCTCGGCCGCAGCCGCGCGTTCTCGGCGTTCCTGTTCCCGAAGCTGCAGGAACTGTTCCCCTCGCTCGCCGGCCACACGGCCGAGGAATTCTACCGTGCGATCAACCGGGTGCAGCCCTCTCTCATCCGCACCGAAGCGGACGAGGTGACCTATTGCCTGCACGTGATGGTGCGCTACGAACTGGAAAAGCGGGTGATGGCGGGCACGCTGGCGGTGCATGACCTGCCTGCCGAGTGGAACCGGCTCTACAAGGAATATCTCGGCGTGGATGTGCCGGACGACCGGCACGGCGTACTGCAGGACAGCCACTGGTCGGGCGGCTCGGTGGGTTACTTTCCGTCCTACGCGCTGGGCAGCGCCTACGGTGCCCAGTTCCTGCGCAAAATGCGGCAGACGGTGGATGTGGACGCCTGCATCGCTGCCGGTGACTTTGCCCCCGTCAACGCGTGGAACCGCGAGCAGATCTGGCAGTACGGCTGTCTCTACCCGGCCGATGCGCTGCTCGCCCGCGTGCTCGGCGAGCCGTTCGACCCCTCCGTCTATCTCGACTATCTGGAGCAAAAGGTGCACGACGTCTACGGCGTGTGAGAAAATGAAAAGAGCCTTGAAAGCCGTCGGCTTTCAAGGCTCTTTTTGATATCGTCATCCGGCGGGCGGCACCGCGTCACGGGCGGGGATGTACCGCCGCCACATCCGGATATGAAACGGGACCGAGACGGCAAAGGTGAGCAGATCGGCCAGCGCCTGTGTCAGCTGGATGCCGGGCAGCCCGATGCAGGCGGGCAGGATGAGAATGAGCGGGACAAAGAAGATGCCCTGCCGGCAGGAGGCCAGAAAGGTCGCCGGGGCGACAAAGCCGAGCGACTGGTACAGTTGATTGACAAAGGTGGAATAGCCGAGCACCGGCAGCGACAGGCACAGATACCGCAGCATCTGCCCGCCGATGGCGATCACCTCGCTGTCACCCGGCCGGAACAGCCCGATGATCGGCCCCGAAAAGAGCAGCAGCACCGCCGCCGCGGTGACACCGTAGAGGGTGCCCAGCACGATGGCCACGTTGAAGGACTTCCTCACGCGGCTGTACCGCCGGGCACCGAAGTTGAAGCCGGACACCGGCTGAAAGCCCTGTCCCACACCGATCAGCATACTGCGCAGCAGCATATAGATCTTGTTGGCGATGCTCACCGCCGACATGGCGGTATCGCCGTAGGGGCGCACGGCAATGTTCAGCAGGGTGGTGGCAAGACTGCCGAGGCTCTGCCGGAAAACGGTGGGCAGACCCACCCGGAAGACGGTCACATAATCCGCAAAACGGCGGCTGGTCTTGAACGGGTTGACCCGCACGGTCGATTTTTTCGCGGCAAAAAAGTATATCAAAATCAGAAAAGAGAACAACTGGCTGAGCACCGTGGCGATCGCGGCACCGGCCACACCTTGGTGCAGGCCGAAGATGAACAGCGCGTCCAGCCCGATGTTGACGATCCCGCCGCTGCAGAGCCCCACCATGGAAAGGGTGGCTTTCCCCTCGGCGCGCAGGATGTTATTGAGCACAAAGGAGGAGCAGAAGACCGGCGCGCCGCACAAAATCCACCGCCCGTAATCGCAGGCGAGCGGGAGCGCCGTTTCGGTGGCGCCGAACAGCCGCATGACAAAGGGCAGGTCGATCATCCCGAGCAGCAGGATCAGCAGTCCCAACACGAAAGCGGCCACGAAGCCGGAGGTCGCGTACAGGTCGGCCTCCTCACTTTTCTGCTCTCCCAGTTTGCGGGAGATGAGGCTCTGCGCCCCCATGCCGAAGCCGTAGCCGATGGCCTGGATGATGGACTGGATGGCGTAGACGACCCCCACCGCGCCGGTGGCGGCATTCCCCAGCGAGGAGACGAAATAGGTGTCGGCCAGGTTATAGATCGAGGTGATGAGCATGCTGAAGGTGGTGGGCACCGACAGGCGCAGCACCAATCCCCAGACGGGTGCCTCCGTCATGCGGCGGTATTCGGCCGCTTTGCGGTCGGCGGTATACGGTTTCATATGTGCATCACCTTTCGGGATCGGTCGTGGTCGGGAATATCAGGTCGTTTCTGGTGAAGATTGCTTTATCAGTATAACAGAAAGTGCCGGTTTTTCAACCTTTTTTATCCGTTTTTCGGTGTACAGGGCACTTTTTTTCGATCATACTCAAGAAAACGGCGAATAGCGGAAAATGCGGAATTTTACGTGACTTTGTCTGCAGGCACAAAACAAGCCCTCGGAGCCATATGGCCCCGAGGGCTGTGTATTTACAGCATCCTGCATTTAATGATCGCGTACTTCCCATGCTCTTTGGTATAGGCAAAGAGCGCAAGATCCGCGTTTTCATCGGTGAGTGCTGCGGCATCGGCAGTTTTCGAAAGCCTCACGTCATAGACCGTGTAGCGAAAAACGGCCCCTTTCATATCGGTGACGGTGACCGTCTCGCCGATATCGGTCTTTGAAACGAAATCGAACTGTCCCGGCCGGTCGACCCCGCCGATCACCAGCGTGCCGTTATACGGGCTGCCCGAAAACAGGCAGGGCGTGCGGTTCACGGCGCGTGTGTCCCACCGGGCAAGCACCGGCAGGCTGACCGCGTGCGCTTCGAGGCTCAGCACGGCGGCATAGTCCCGGCCCTTGTAGGCAAGCACCGGCAAACGGTGATCCGTCAGCGTCTCTTTCACACCGTCCGTTTTGTCGGCGGTAAGCGATTCGATGAACCGCAGGGCGTCTGCGTTTTCGGCGGCGCTTCGCTTTTCGGCCGACCGCATATACACGAAAGCCCCTGCCGAAAGCACGATCAGCAGTGCACCCAGCACAAGAAGGCACTTTCTTACCGTTTTTTTATTCATGGCGCAAAGCAAAAACGCCCAGACAGAGCAGTGCCGCGCCGGAAACGAAGGCGGCCGCTATCCAGAAATAGATGTGCGCGGTATCGCCGGTATCCGTCGGGGGAGGGGACGGCAGCTCTTTCGTGTTGGTCACGATGAACGAACCGGCGGTGCGGCTGACCGAAACGGTATACCCGTCGGGCACATTTTCCTCAGCCACGTTCCACACGCCTTCGTGATAGGCCTTGAAGGTGTATTTCCAGTTGTTCTCCCCGGAGAGCACCACGGTATCAAAAAGGTCGCCGTCTTTAAAGATCTTTAAAGTGATCCGGTCGGGGCGGCCCTCACCCGTACCATCGTCCCAAAGCTTGATGACGGTGTACTCATACGGCACGGGCACCTCGGAATATTTGGGGGTCACGCAGAGATCGTAGAGCCAGTGGCCGTCATCGCCAAGCGACGGCGCCGTGACGAAGAAAGGCGCAAAGCCGTTTTCCGGGATGCTGCCGCCGTGCGGCTTCACGTAATAGAGTCCCAGCGGCAGATCGGCAAAAGCGGCGGTGCCGTCGACGGCCGAAACGGCATGGTGATCGGGGACTTTCCGATCGGCCACGATGTATGAACCGATGGCCTCGCACAGTTCCTTCCATTCGGTCTGTGACTGCAGGCCGTTGATCTTCACGGGGCAGCCGGCGTAAGCCGGGGTGGGGGTGAACGTCAGGCTTTCATCCGCTGCCGCCACATAATACAGGTCGGCGGTGATGCCCGCACAGTCGCGGCCGCTTGCCTGAAATGTCAGCTTCAGGCTGCAGAGCGCCGACGTGTCGACAGCTTCCTTCGCTTCATCCGTCGAAAGCGCCCACACGGCGCCTGCCATGCTGAAGACCAGCACGGTGCAGAACAGCATCACGGCGATCAACTTGGAAACTTTTGTTTGCATACGGCTTTCCTTTCTCTGCCCGCACGGTGACCGCACGTCAGTTTTCTTTCGTTTTTTGGGCGGATTCCGGCTTTTTGAGCATGACCATCAGGAACAGCGCCAAAAGCACGGGGATCGCCAGATACAGCGCCACCAGAAGCTGATCCACCTTTACCGCTTCCGAAACCACCATGGCATCCTCGACCGAGCCGCCCACACGGTGGCCCCGGATGAGCAGGCGGTGAGAGTTGATGCTGTAAGGCGTGCAGGTGACGAGCGTGCAGTAGTCCCGATCGCTTTCAATCTTCAGATCGGAAAGCTCGTCGGGCAGCACCGTGCGGATCTGATCGACCTCATACCGGATGGTGTCCTCCAGCACGGTCAGCGTAAAGATGTCGCCCTCGCGGACGTTGTCAAGATTGGTGAACAGGCGCGCGGTCGGCAGACCGCGATGACCCGAAAGCACACAGTGGGTGCCCACACCGCCGATGGGCAGCGAGGACCAGTCCAGATGTCCCACCGCGTGCTGCAGCACCTTTTCATCGGTGCCGTGATAGATGGGCAGCGAAACATGGATCGAGGGGATGTCGATATACCCCATCACGCCCGTGCCGGTGATGTCCAGATAGGCAAAATACCGTTCCCGCATTTCTTCGGGCAGAGAATACGGATCTTCGCGGGCAAGCAGTTCCTCATTATACGCCTGCACCGCGGTCAGGATACTGCGGTAGGTCTCTTCGTCGAGCGAGTGCAGCTTGTCGACATAATCGTTCAGGGCTCTGGTGGAGCGCGAAGTGTTCCAGTAATTGCTGAACGAGGGGTACAGCAGTAAGGACAATCCTAAAATGCAGACAATGATCATGAATATGGTGATTTTTTTGAGTTTCATTTCAGAATTCTCCTTGCCGCTGTACGGAGAAAGCTTACGCTTTCTCCGTACAGCAATGCAAATCAACGCAGATCAAAGAGCCGGAAAACGCGGCTGTCAGTCTTCGTTATACATTCTCTTCTTGGTCACGAGCAGGATGGCCATGCCCACGAAGAGGACGGCGCCGACAGAGACCAGAACGACCGTGCCCGTGCCGCCGGTGGAGGGCAGCTCGGTGCCGGATTTGTTTTCCACGCTCACGCCGCCGGACACATAGGTGGTACCGCTGACGACGGCGGGGTTGTTGTCAGAAATGGTGACGGTGGTATCGGCAGCCTTGTTATAGCCGTCGGGGACGACCGTCTCCTTAAGGGTGTAGTCGCCGGCGTCGAGACCCATGACCTTGACCAGACCGTTGGTCACCACGATGTCGGCGGAGCCGGCGGCATTCACGATGTAGTTGCCGTTGGTATCCTTGGAGAATTTGATGGCGGTGTCGCCGTCAAAAAGCTGGAAGGTAGCGCCGTCGAGCAGCGTCTTGGTATCGTTGACGCTCTTCCATTTCACCAGATCGAAAGAATAGGTGGTGACGGTGACCTCGGGGGTATCGTCGGTATCGAAATCATCGCCGTAGGTGAGTTTGGCGGTGTTGCCCTGCGCTTCCGTCGCGGCGGCGCTGGTCAGCGTGGCGGAGTAGGCGATCTCGATATCGGTGGCCTCGGTGATGCTGCTGAGATAAGCGGCGGTGAAGGTCACGGTGAAGCCGGTGGACGTGGTGGCGACCGCATAATCGGTGGTCGCCGTCAGAGTGCCGTTATCATCCTCCACGGAAAAGCTGGTGGTATCGAGGGAAAGGCCGGCGTCCATGGTATCGGTGACGACATAATTGGCGGCACCGGGCTGAGCATGCACCGTGATGAGGAAGTCGATGGTATCGCCGATCTGGGCGCTGCCGTCGCTCGCATCACCGGTGATCTCCTTCTCGATGGTCGGCAGGATGTTCTTTTCATCCACGCTGGCAGCCGGGTCGGTGGGGGTGGTGTCGGTCATGGCAACGGAGCCGACACTGGAAATGATCAGGTAGTAGCCGGGATCGGACACGCTGATTTCAGCCGATCCGTTGGCGGCGGTGGCGGGAGTGCTGCCGCTGCCCTTGCTGCTGTAAGCGGCGGCTGCGGCGGCCAGATCGGCGACCTTGTCGTCCTTGATCTGCACCGCGCCGGTGGTGGAGTCGATCTCCACGAATTCCGCACCGGCACCGCCCGTGCCGAAGAAGGAAGCCCAGTTCGAGTTGACAGTGTAAACATAGGAGGTAAGGTCGCTGTTCACGCTGAGGTCGAACATTTTGTAGGCCGTGTAGGTGGCACCGTCTTTAGCACTGTTGACGGTGATGGAATACGAGCTGGCGGCGTGTGCGGGGATCGCCGCGGTCACCAGTACGAGGGCAACGACGACAGCAAGAATACGGAGAACTTTTTTCATCTTTTTTTCGTCCTTTCGAAAAAATTTATTGGTGTGTGTATCTCGGTTTCGTCCGGCGCAGAAAATATTTCGCCGCAAAAGAAGCAGTTACGTATTTCCGCCCCTTTCACGCCTGCGCCATAAAACGAAGCCGTATATAAGGGCGGCGGCTACGAGCAGCAGCCCGAATATATAATAGAGATGCGATCCGTTTCCGCCGGTGGAGGGAAGCTCGGAGGCGGAAGAGTTGATCACGGTGAGGTGCAGTGTACCGCTTTGGTAAGAAGCCGAATAGCCGGCGGTGTCGGTCGTGTCACAGGTGAGCACCTCGGAGTCGCTGACGGTGAACCGCAGGTCGTCGCCGGGCCGCCGGTAGCCGGCCGCCGGGGTGATCTCACGCAGGGTGTAATCCACGTCCACATAAAGCAGTACGTCGTCCGGCAGGGAAGCACAGCCATCCGGCCCCGTGGCCAGCGTGCCGATTAGCGTGTCGCCCTCAAAAATGCCCAGCACCACGTTTTCGAGCGGCAGCGCACCGCTCTTGGTGTCACTGCGCTTGTATACATCGGCCGTGTAGCTCATCGCCTCCGAGTTGGTGATGTTGCCGCCGTCCAAAGCGAACTGACTGCCCACAACGGTGTAAACGGCACCTTCATCGGTGTAGGAGAGGGCGAACACGGTATCCTGTGCATCGGCCGAATAGCCGGTGGGCGCATGCGTTTCTTTCAGCGTGTATTCACCGCTGGGCAGGCCGGTGATCGTCACCGTGCCGTTGGCCGGCGTCACGATCTCGGCAGTGCCGTTCGCGTTGTAGGTGTAACTGCCGCCCGAGCCCGACACGGGTATCTGTTCGCTGCCGCGCCACAGGGTGAACTTAGCATCCGAAAGGGCTTTGGAGTTGTCTGCCGCATCCACCTTTTTGAAGCTGAACCGGTAAAGCGCGCCGCGCACGGTGGGGGAATCGAATGTTGCCGTTGCCGTGCCGGAGGACGAGCTGTCAGTCAGCTGGTACTGCACGTGGGTCACGTTGCTGCCGGCGTCGTTGGTGCGGTAAATCTCGTTGGCGGCGGTGTTGCTCAAAGCCATGTTCGTGTCGGCACTGCTGTTGAAGCCGGATTTGGTGGTATCGAGCCTGATCTGATATATCAGCTGGTAGGCATTGAGACGGGCGTAGTATTCGTCGCCGTCGGCGGAATTGGACAGGTACTCGTACGCTGTCAGGGTGTCACCGCCGTTCAGGTAGGGCGCCACGCCCTGGAGCGACCAGTCGATCGCGTGCGTTGCGGTGTTGTAGACCGCGGTACCCGAGCAGCTCAGCACCGTCACGTTATCGGCCCCCGGGAGGATGTAATCGCCCATGTAGTCGGTCACCGTTTTCAAAGTGGCGCCGTCGGGCATAAGCTCCGAGCCGCCCTCGTCGAACCTGACCGTGGAGTATTCGTCCATGAATTCGAGGAAGTCGAAGCTGTGCTGAAGCATTTCGTAATACGTGGTCTCGGATATCTCCATCGTGTGGGTGCTCGCATTGTAGTCGATTTCGCCGCTCTTGTAGCTGCCCGTCTGGCCATGGTAAGTGCCGGTGTAAATAAAAGAGAAGGAACTCGGCGTCTGCATGCAGAAGCAGAAATCGGTAGGAACCGTTACCGTATAGGTGATGAAGGAGCCGGGATTGTCCGGATCATCCTGCTTCACATGGACGATCGTCGTTTCCACACGGTTGATGCGCTTGAGCATATATGCGTTATCGGATTCCGTGTTGGTTTCGAAGAATACGTCGTCCGTATACGGCTTGATGTAACTGGAGGTCGCCGAGACGCCCACGGCTTGTTTGGCTTCCGCCAGCGTCATGGTGTCCACGTCAAAAGTATTTGTCGAATTCACGCTGTTGTGACTGGTGCACACGAACAGGTCACCGCCGCAGAACAGATCGTTCCAGTTGCGGGTGTACACCGGCTCGATCGTCAGCGCCACATAGAACTCGTCCTCGGCACCGGCGGGCAGCACCGACTTCTTGAGCCGCAGCGCGGGGATGCCGTTTTGATAGATCATCTTGTATGCCGCACTCGCCGCACTGCCGTTATCGGTCTCTCTGCCCGAAACGATCTGCCAGTCGTTGGCGGTATCGGTGCCGTAATCGGCGGCAAAATCGACCGGCTCCTGCTCGCCCGCTGCGCCGCCGAGCAGGGTGAATTTCTTTTTGACACTGCGCTCGGCGGTCTTGATCTTCAGGAAGTAGTTGCTGCACAGCAGGTGCAGCTCGTTCCAGTCGGCCCCCGAGATATCCCCGGCTTCGTAACGCGCCTCCAGCCCGTTCACCAGCTCGTTGATGACGGCATAGGCCGCCGCCAGAGACTGCCGGTTCTTGGGGTCGAGCGTTTGCGCCGCATTGCCGGCACGCGCAACGATCTCCTGCCGCAGGAGCTCATAGTGCGAGAAGCACTCTTCGGTGTGCGTGTGTTCCTCCTGTGTGCATTTCAGTGTAACGCCGTCGCTGAAGTAGCAGCTTTCGCTGTGCACATGTGCCGCCTTGCCGCAGCTGTAGATATCTTTTTCATCGGGCACGGCATCGAAGCACATATCGGTGTGCGCGTGTTCCTCGAGCGGGCAGATGAGCACGTTGTCCCGATAGCACGCCGAGGTGTGGGTGTGTTCCGGCTTTTCGCATATCAGCGTGGTGCTCCAGGTGACGGCCGGAATGATCATCACATAGGTAGTGACAAACACCACTGCGGCGGCGAGAACGAGCAGCGCCTTTTGCCAGATGGCCCGGCGGGCGTGTGCGATATTCAGTTTTTCAGCTTTGGAAAGGATCTTTGCTTCCATGGCCAAAACATACCACCGTTTCTCAAATTAGTTGACAGTCAGTTGACGACGCCGATGCTTTTGACCGGCCATACCTTGAAAATGATCTTGCCCACCACGTTTTCCGTGGCGACGCACCCGACTGCGGAATTGCGGCTGTCGATCGATGTGGCGCGGTTATCGCCCATCACGAACACCGAGTCCGCCGGGACCTGATAGGGGAGCCGGATGTTGCATTCGCCCAGCGCCTTCTGCCCTTCGGCAAGATAGGGCTCATAAAGCGGCTGCCCTTTTTCCGTATCATATACATACACGGTGCCGTCGCGGTCGATATCCACCCACTGGCCCGGTGTGGCAATGACGCGCTTGATCAGCAGCTTGCTGCCGTAATAGACGCCGACCACATCACCGGTCGAAAACTTGCTGCCCTTGACCGTGACCACGATCTCTCCCTCGTTGAGGGTGGGCACCATGGAACTGCCGTGGATACGCAGCACCGGCATGAACAGCACTGCCACCAGCACCGCGAGTGCAGCCACCACGATCAGCGTGCAGACCGTGCTGCGCAGCAGCCGGCGGTATCGGCTCTTGCGGTTTACCCGCGCCAGCTCTTTCTTCAGTTCCGGCGTTTGGGGCAAGTCTTCGCCTGCCGGTGCGGCGGTGCGGCGGATATCGTCGTTCATACTTTCGGCTCCTCTGCGATGTCGGCCTGCGCGAGCAGACGCCCGGCTTCCTCTCTCGCTTCTGCCAGGATACGGTCGCTTTCGGCGGCCGCTTCGGCGATCAGACGTGTCCGCTCGGCATTTGCCTGCTCGAGCAGACGGGCACATTCGGCCTTCTGGCTGTCACACGTGGCTTTCACGGAGGCGGCATAGGTCTCCACGGCTTTATCCGCCGCTTCAAAGAAGCCGCTCAGATTGACGGCCGCTTCGGCAAGGGAGCCGGAACGGCTGATGGTGAGTTCTTTCTTTTCAAGCTGCTCCTTCAGGGACGCGATCTCTTCGCTCTGGCGGTCGATCCGTTTGCTCTGCTCCACCAGCAATTCCAGTAATTCCCTGCGATTAAGCTTTCTAACGTCTTTGTTATCGGGCAAAGTGCATCACCTACTGCGTTTTTTCGGTCAAATACATCTGACAAATGCATCCATTCAACATAATAAAATAATTATACCATGGCCACCGGCTTTTTTCAAGGGGGGGTGGGCTTTTCGCCAAAAAGTTCCAGAAAACCGGTACCTGTCCCGCCGACATTATGGCATGTTGTACAAGGATCATGAGTTTGACCGCGACACGCCTGAAATATGCAAAAAATGTGGTAAATCAAAAATAAGGATCGAAAACAATTTCTTTATATCATTTTATATCATTTTCGATTCAAGTTCGGCATCAGTTAATCTAAATGTATAGTTTAAGTCATCTTAAAAATCATAAAAAACATACGTCCCGTTCTGCTTAAGCAAAATACAAAACCGCTCTGAAATTTCTCCCGGAGCGGTTATTGGCGGAGAAGGTGGGATTCGAACCCACGGGCCCGATTAAGGGCTTACTCGATTTGGATACTTTATACGTCATTTGGAATCTGTGGGAACATAACAGAATCAAAAAGAACCTTTTGTAACACTTAACGACGAAAAGAACAGTAAAATGCGCCTGTTTTCAAGGCTTTTTCGCGGTTTTGCTGCATTCGGAGATTTGAAAAATCGTCTGTTATTGAAGCGTTTTGAAATCTTCAAAAACGGTTGATTTTCAATGAGTTTTGAGGCGTTTTCTTAGAATTTTCTTGGAACGGAATGCTTTACCGTCCGTTTTCGCATCGGGAAAAGGCAAATTCTCTTCAATTTTTAACGGCATATTTTTGTAATAAGTGATTAATGGTCATGTCCTACATATATCAAATCAGGGTTCGAATCCCAGAAAATTCACCATTTCTATATTTTCGTATTTCTTTTTGAATTTACGATAATTATTATACCTTATCGTAACGCATTTGCCGAATGCAAACAAAACAAACTGATCCGACGCGCTTTCGCACGTCGGATCAGTTGATTTATTGCGCTTTGGCGTCCGATTCTTTTTTGCGTTTTGCCGCAATAACTGCCGCTGTGACGCCTGCAAGAACGACGACACCGCCGCCGATGATCAGCCAGAGGTTTCCGCCGCCGAAAATCGAACTGAGCACGCTTGCGTTACGTTCGATCTTGACGTTGAGGTCACCTGCCATGCCGTAGAGGTAAATATGGTCCTTCGGTATCAGGTTGCCGTTTGTGCCGACCTCCATGTGGTTCACGAACGGAAGCACGTAATCGTCACGTGTGATCTTCGTGACGGCGCGGTTGCGCTCGGAATCAAACACATCAACACCGACGTCGATTTCGTGGCAGGAGACATCCTGATTCTTCTCGCTCATGATCCGATTGAGGATCGGCGCTTCTTCGGTATATACGGATGCCGTGGTATAGATACAAATATGATACAAGCTCAGCGTGAACATATTTGTCACGCCGATCGTCGGATAGGCGGTGACGCAGCCTCCTTTGACGGTAAGCGTTCCACTCGATCCGCCGATTGCCGATCCGCCGATGCCTTTATCCGCGTAGATACCGGCTTCGGCAGGACAGTTCGTTTTCGCGGTGACGTTACCGCCTTTGACGGTAATGATGGCCTTGTTCAGCGTTTTCATTCCCAAAAAGGGCGCCCATGAAGCACCGATGCCTGCCGACAGGCCGTCGGTCGCCTCTGCGTAAATGTTGCCGCTGCTGATCGTGATGTTGGCAGCGATCTTACCGTTCGAGCTTCCGATACCGGCACCGTTGTCGTTTCCGCCGATCGCGGTGAGCGCGCCCGTGCCGTTGATCGTCAGCGTGCCTTTTTCGCCGTTTTTCTGAAGGCCCGCGCATTTTTCACTGATCAGCTTGTTCACGGAGCCGTCGGAGAGAGTGACGGTCACCTGACCGTTGGAGTCGTCGGCGATGCCGAAGGCGGGGGCCGTACCTGACGATTTGATGTTCACGCCGTCAAGGGTGATGTTTGCCGAAACGCCGTCGGCCACGGTAATCACGTCGGTGGTCGGGGTATTGACACTCTTGTTGCGGATCACGACGATGGCATCGTTCATGACGGTGAGGACGCCGGACGCATATTTTACCGCGTCACCTATCGGAGAGCCGGAAACCGCTACCCTGAAGGCGCCGAATTCGCCTACTGTGAAAGTCAGCTCCTCGCCGCAGCGAGAACATTTTCCGATGTTCTTGCCGTTGATGCCGGATAAGGAATAGTTATGTCCCGTTACGGGCAGCACCACCGGCCTTGAGAGCTGCGCTTCGCAGGTCTTGCAGACCGCGTAAGTCGTATAACCTTCTTCCGTGCAGGTCGGTTCTTTGGAGAAATATTCCGGTTCATGGATGTGATCCGCCCACTTGGCTGTCAAGGTCGAGACGCCGATCTCTACGGAGACCCTGTCCCAACCGGCAAAGTACATATTGTTTTCAGCTTTAAACATGCACTTGATGTCTTCGGTTGCTTCGCCGTATGCCGCAACGTACTGCTTCGTCTGTTTGGAACTGTTTCCGGAAGCGAGCGTGATGACGGTATTGCCGAAATAACCGCCGTTCCACTTATTCGCAAGAGCCTGAACTTTCATATCCGCCGGTGTTTTGAGAAGGATACGGCTTGACACGCTGCCGAAGCCATCAAAAGCGTCGGGAGCAAACTCCGTCTTGCTCGAGGTGATGGTGAGCTTCTCAACGTGCGTGGATTTTACGGTGCCCTTATCGACTTTTTCAACGTTTGCGCCGATCGTGAGGTTTCCTGCGGGAACCTGTACCAGAGCGCCCATATGTTTCTCGATTGTTGAAGTGATCGGACCGAACTGGTTATCCTTGAGCTGATCTACTCCGGAATGGAAATCGCCGTCGGTGAATGCGTAATTCTCTGCGAAACAGATATCAAAGTATTCATACTCTTCTCCGCGGGCCTTGATGACCGTTCCGTCTTTGTAACCGCCCCATTCGTACTGCGGATGAGAGTAATAGCGCGCGGTATATACGTGGTCGGTGAGGATCCGGCTGGCCACGTTGTTGTTTGCGCCGGTCACACCGGTGCTGACGCCGGACACGTCAAACAGATCGCCGACGATCTTGTCACGCTGTCTTTCGTATCCGGTCCAGTCATCGTAACCGTCGTTGTAGGCCTTTTTATTCATCAGGACATTTTCGTTTTCCTTGTAAATAAGGATCTTTTCACAGACTTTTTCATTATTTGCAATTGCAAGATCGTCTTCAACATGTGCCGTCAGCGTGACACCCTCGTCGAATTTCAGATCCTTGACGGTGTAATTCGAGGTAATGAGCTGTGTGCTGTGAGCATCCGTCGTATCGTCGGCGTTCGTCAGCAGCAGCGCGTCGTTGGCACGGAGGTAATCAAGAAAATCGCCGGACGAATTGATTGCTTCCGCCTGTTTGATATAGTAGTAATACAGAAGCGCCATATCTCTCGTGGTGAGCATTTTGCCCTTGAGCAGTTCCTCGTTTTCGGCGACCGCCTGATCGTACTTTTCGTCGGTCTCGGCGGGATAAGAAACGGTGTCGTCGAGCAGGGACCAGTTTCCCATATCCTGGTGGTGCTTATCATCAATGTGTCTTGTATCTCTCGAGTAGAAATAAAGCGTGTGATCCGCTTTGAAAGTAACGTCGTGATATTCAACGGCGCACTTGAGCGGATAGCAATAGTTGTTGTTGCCGGTAAGGTACTGATCGTAGTAGCCTCCGATCGCTTCCATCGTCTTTGCATATCCGGAATGAACAGTCGCTTTTTTTGAGGACTCCATGCTGTCGTCAAGAGAAGTGACAAGCGAAGTGAACGAAAAATACTGTGCCGTCAGAGCTAAAAGATACGCGGTGACCTGGGAGTAATCGCTTCTGATCTCCCCCTCGAAGCCGTGCGTGAGCGAGAGGCACTGGAAAGCGGCAGTCATGGGCGAAGTGATGTTGATGCCGCCCGTCATGGTATTGCAGTAAACCTCGTAAGCCGATTTGACTCTGCTGGCAAACGTACCGTTGACGCCGGATCTGGAAGAGTTGGCGACCGAGTGGGAAACGTCGTAGGAAAGCGAATTGATGAGATCATCGGCGATTTTGACGCAAAGCGCTTCCCGGTCCTTTGCAGACTTCGATTCATAATCCTTGTAGAAACCATCGCGGCTGACGATCAGTTCTTTGTCGGAAACGGCACGTCTGACACCGTCCAGTATCGCGTTGTACAGCTCATCGATGCAGTTGTCCGCGTTCAGCTTGATGTTCGGCACGTTGACATACGCGCCGGGAAGGGTGATATAGTTTTCAACAGCGCAGTTATAGGGAACGTCTTTCAGCACGCTTTCATCGGACGCACCAGGTACGAGGGGAAGTTCGTTTCCGGCACCGTCCATATTCTCGCTGGAGTAAAGCAGCAGGGGCTCGGGATCCCCGTTGTAGAGCGCACGGATCCCGAAATCACAGGATCTCTGCCACTGTTTTGCGTAGGCAAGCAGTTCAACGTTCATCTGAGACTGATATTCAGCGAAAAGCGCGTCCATCGTCGGTGCGGATCCGCCCTGCGTGAAGAAATTGCTCCATGCGAGCTGATAGGTTCCGTACTGAGAAATGTTGAAATTATACTGTGTCAGGGCGAATTGATCGGCAAGCGTTTCGTTGATCGTATTCACCTTGTTGTTTATTTCATCGACCCGCTCACGGATATCGAGGACCGTTTTGTATATATCCTGCGTCGTGTCGGAGCCGGGGGTCTTGAGAACGCCGATCAGTCTCAGGAAGTTGACCGTTCCGTTGACAAGAGAAAGAGACCCGGAAATGAAATTCATTCCCGACGAGAGGAATGAGCCGATGTCGATCACCGACTGGACGTTGGTGATACTTTGCTGGGATATGTCACCGACCTTGTAGGCCTCGTCAAGAACCTCCCTCAGCGGATTCTCCTCCAGCCATACTATCGCTTCGGCAAGTTGGTTTCTCCTCCAGTATTCCCAGCCTTCCGGAATCTCCGGTCCGGCGGCGAAAATATTTGCCGTCATGGAAAAAACCATGATGAGTGAGAGGCCCAGGCAAATCAATCTTTTAATCATTTGATGTTTTCCTTTCTGTGTCGGAAGTCTTTTTTGCTTTCATTTTGAAAACGATCAGGAACGGTATATATGTAAAAATCGGAAGAAGGAATCCGAGAACACTGTATTCCGATTGAACGACTATATTATATATAGAGTGGTAGATCACCGACACTGACAGCGCTGCCAGCGTGCCGGGGAAAAACAACACTCTTTTCTCGATGACTTCGGCCGTCACGTCACCGATGGCGAGCGTGCAGACGGAGTGCATCATCCCCGAACCGAGGCCGCGCATCAAAGCCCAGAGGAAATTCACGTTTCCGGCCTGAAGGAACAGGAACACGTTTTCAAAAAGCGAAAAGCCGATGCCGACCGCAACGGCCGCAGATATGAGTTTCTGTTTGCTCGGGTGAAAGAGGAAGGCATATATGACGATGGGCAGAGCTTTCAAAAACTCTTCGGTGATGGGCGTGACGTTTTCGGTTGCGAATTTTACGGAAATACCGGCGTAGGAAAGGATAACCCCGTCGATCTCCCCGGCAAAAAACGCAAAGAAAATGCCGAAGCTGAAAAACAAAACGATATTCCTCATCCGCTTCTCGAGAACGAACATCATCATCACGACGGGAACGAGGATCAGGGCGGCAAGGATCAAAGAGCAGCTTTCCATTTTTTGCCTCCCGAAACGCTGAAAGCGGTGAACAAAGCAACGAGGACTGCCATCACCACGTCGCTGTAATACAGGATGAGGATCATTCCCGGCGCACGGAACAGGTACAGTTCGTCGACAAGGAAAATCACGAGAGTCACGATATCCGTCCCTGCGATGGCGTCGAGGAATCCCACCGAATCTTTCGGAAGAAATCTGTGCTTAAGGCAGTACCACGCCGTCGGGAACGTCGGCGACAGAATGATGAAACCGAGGATGCGGGCGGAGATCCGTTTTTCCGTGAAAGGCGGAACGAAGGAAAGCAGATAAATGAGAAGGAGGACTGCCGGCGCGAGCAGGGCGATCCGCTGCGCTTTGCGGCAAGCGGGCGATCTTTCATCGACCATGCGGTCAAACGGGCCCCGGTTTGCCGCGAGCAGGAAGCAAAAGAAGCCGAACATTCCGAACAGACGCACCGAAAAAAAAGCGGTCTCGGTGCCGAACGCGGTGTTGACGATCATCCATAGTTCCTCGAGCGTGTAGCACCCGACGGCCCCCATCTGGAGCTTGAAATACATGGGAACGTGCGGCCTTAACAGATTTATTGCGCCGAAAATAAAAGCCGAGAGAGATATAATAAAAGCTATGATTTCAAAAGGAAGCAGCTCCATCATTTTTCTCCTCTCTGCGTAAATTGCAAAATCAGCCATTATGCCATTATGTTTATTAAATTAAGTATAACATGTGTTTTCATTTTAACATGTGTTTTCATTTTCGTCAATGTCAAAAAATAGCATCAACATACAATATAATATTGATGAAAGGGCAACCTTTTAATATTCGGTTTAACTATCGCATTTTATGTGCTTATTTTTCTTCAAATTTCCAAATTTGAGAAGCAGAAATTGCTATTTTCCCGTAAATATATTTCAAAAAATTTCCGATCGGCGGAGCACCATTTGAACCTCAAATGAAAAATGGCTTGGATGATTCCAAGCCATTTTTCTTTGGCGGAGAAGGTGGGATTCGAACCCACGGGCCCGATTAAGGGCTTACTCGATTTCGAGTCATACGCCGATTCCGGAAGTTAACGGAATCTAATGGAAGATAACTCCACTTTCCGCACCGCCGAAAAAGCCCATAAATAAAGGTCTTTCAGCTTCTCATGTCCCGCGAATCCGCATAAAACCTATGTCTTTGACTGCTCCCCTTTGGCCGCAATTTCTAATAATATTCTAACGGATTTTATTAGAAAGCGCAATAGAAATAGCCGTTTTTCGCCCCGTTTTTGCCCTGCTTGTCAGTGCAAAATCCCCTGCGGTTATGCGATACAACACACAAAATCGTGTGCTTATTCGCCACCCCGTTGAGAAGTTGAATTTGTCAGGCGACTTCTCAACAAACCCGCTTTGGCATAAATGCCAATACAGTTTGACAACTATTTTCTGATTCAAGCAACAAATGTGCAAACTTGGCAACTACCGGCATTTCGGCTTGCCTTTTAGTATTACTGATACTGCTTTTTCTATTTCATTCCACCGTTGCTTCAATTCTCCGCTTTAAGCGGGTAATTAGATCTTCTTCATCTTCCCACACGATCATAGATTTCTGCGCAATATCAAAATGCGGTCGTGTATTGGGATTATCAAACTCCGATTTTCGGCAACAGACGATGACCTGTTTGCCAAGTGCTTGCGCATATCCGGCTTCATAATAGGCGCCATGATTGGGGTAGGTAACATCAACAACGATAAATTTACTACGTCCTATTTCGTAGAAAATCTCCGGTACGATTTGATTGTTATGCTCCTTTTCATCTATAACCCGCACTGCATATCCACTATTGAGAATCGCCGTACGAAATGCTTCACGGATAGTTTTTGTTTCATCTCCAAATCGCATGGCAATAAATCCTTGCCGGACTTCGTTGTTCTTTTTTTGCAATTCATCAATCTTTTCCCATCCGGAAGCAGAAATGAAATACTGATGGGGACCGTATTGACTCAAATATCCCAGTTCACTTAATTGACCTAACAGTCCATCGTTCCATATTATACTGTGGTTTTCGTCTTGAAATAATAAGCGGCGTTTTAGATCGTCATATGTAAAAACATCTCCATAATATGGATGTCCAAGTGATAGATTCAACAGAGCGCGGTGCGCTTTCTCAATAAATGTTTTCGGATATTGCGGGAGTAAATATGCCAGATTTATATAATTTTTCTCCAGGCCTTCGTAAGAAGACACATCTTGCTTTGGATCATAATAAAACTGCCATCTATAATGGGAATTATCTATTTTACAATACGGCTCACGTATAATCTTTTCACATATCAAATTCAAGCATTTTTCTCGAATTTCTTCCGGTTCATTACATAATAAGTCTTCAGAAAAATAAATCCAATCATTAGGAGTAAATTGAGAACACCGATAACCGACATAACCATTTTGTCCTTCGTTGTATCCACAGTCTTCAGATCCGCACAACGGGCAAATCTTATTTTTGGCCATATTCTTTTCTCCTTTACACAAGTCTAATCTTGCTGGTGAGCAATTCGCTCATCATGCCGGTTTTTATACTTTGAAAGAATTTTTTAAGTTTTTTGCTATTCATAGCAGACTGAACATTTGAAACGGTACTTGTTCGTCAATCGTAGGAAGAAACAGAATTATTCGCCTTCTTCCGCAGAATATTCCATCAAATCCTCTATCTTACACCCCAGGACATTGGCAAGCGCGACGATGCTCTGCACCGACGCCTTGTTGATGTCCTTTGTTTTTAGTTCGTACTGCTGCAGCGTGCGCAGGTTGACGCCCGACTTTTCCGCAAGTTCTTTCTGCGAATAGCCACACTTCTTTCTCTTCTGCTGCAGTTTCGACGGCGCGCTTTTCCCGCGGATGATCGCGTTCACAGTGTCCACGAATTTGTCTTCCCCCGCCTCGTGCAAGGGACTGTACAGTTTGCGGATCTCGCGCATGGAAATGTTGTCGCGGATGTCCTTGAACGTCCGGCCGGTTGTCCACTGATAATACGCAAGGATCCACCCGCACCAATACTCGGGCGAGCAGTCGTATGCGGTCTGTGGCTCGGGGAACGTCATCTGCCTGCCGGATTTTTCAATGATCTCCATAACAAGTTCTGTTCCCGAAAGCCCGGACACGACCCTCGGATTGCCTTTGCCAAATGATTCTGCGTACCCCTCGGCGATAAACAAGTCCATAAACTCGTCGGGATCAAGCCCGCAGGCGTTCACGGCGTAGTCAAACGCTTCCCCCAGGTTTTCCTGAGCGTCATTCAGATAGTCTTCAGCGTAAGCGCGGATCATCCGGACCGATCTCCTCTCTGATAATATCACGCATGAACAGACCGTTCAGGTCTTCTGCTTCGAGTTCCTTGTTGTACACCTCCCGTGCCTCGTCGTCGCGGGCTTTGCGCTTGGCGTAATAGACGCTGTTATCCGCCACCGTGTAGTCCACGAAGCGAATTGCGTCAAAAGCCTTTTCGGATTTCAACACGAACTGCTCACCGAGCTTGCCGAGCCGCATGGCGTTGCCGAGCTGTTTCAGCGAGATGGTGTTCATCACGAATGAACGGGCAAAAGAAAAATAGGAGTCGTCCGCGCGGTAGCCGATGATGGCGTCGTAATCCTTAAAAT